>PUOQ01000042.1 GCA_003552785.1 Dehalococcoidia bacterium | reverse complement strand
GCTACCGTAACGAAGGCAATCAGGATAATGGCGGTTTCAAGCCCGGTGATGCCTTTTTCGCCGCGGTACATTTTACCAAGCGTTTTACTGAATTTTTCCAGCATTTTTATTTCCTCCTTTCGTTCAAAAATTTAAAATTTCAGGTTATCTTTAATTTTTTCTTTTTAATCATTTCATACTAGTTACCTCCCAGTGTTTGAGATGGCAGGAAGCCTTTTTAACGGAACCATCCAAAATAACCTTCCTGGTCTTCTCGCGCCGTTATACAAGCCCCTGGAATAATTCATGCTGCAATTTTCCCATTGTTTTGCAAAGCTTAAAAGCCATATTCGGTCAATAATAAAAAGGTTAAAGGTTCATAGATGGTTTGTTTGAGGCAAGTGCTTTGACCCGCGCAAGTGGTGTCGGTTGACCTTATCTGGTCAACTTTAATGGGATTTTTGTTCGTTCAGGGCAAGCTGGCAGGTGCCTAAAACGGCCGCAAGCCCGCGCTTTTTGCTTTAAAACAGGTTGGACCCATGGTTTCGAAATAATTGACCGAAAGTACCAGTAATCCGGGGTAGATTGTTATATAATAACTATGCAAAAAAAAAATGCTTGTAAGGGCCAGGATCAAAAAGCGCAGGTAAACGGGACCCTGTATCAAGACCTGGTTATAATAAGCAATTATCAGGGGGTTTTCATGGTTCTAATACCGGGCTATATTATTCTGGCTGAAGACGAGCCTGCCCATGCAGAAGCTATTTGCAGGGTATTGTATTCCGTCTGGCCTGAATGCAAAGTTGATACAGCCAGGTCAATCAGTGAGTATTGGAGCCTGGTAGAGAAGAAATCTCCGGATATAGCGTTGCTTGACCTGAAAATGCCCGATGGCAATGCGGCAGAACTATTGTGCAATGAACCCGGAAAAACCGGCTTTCCAAAGCTGGCTATAACCAGTTACGGGACGGAGCAAATTGCGGCAGATTCCATAAAAAAGGGTGCGCTCGACTACGTGGTAAAAACGCCCGAAAATATACGTGATATTCATAATAAAATAAGGCACGCTTTGACCCACTGGCAAATGCTTCAGGATAAGGTGCGCTCCGATGAAGAGATAAGGTTAAGTGAGGAGCGGTTTAGAACTATTGCTGAAAATGCACTGGATATCATTGCCCGTACCGGCATTGATTGCCGCTTTTTGTTCATCAATAAGGCAGTCAGGGCCAAATGGGGCATTGATCCACTGGAATGCATGGGTAAAACTATTCATGAAATTGGTATCCCCGGGCAAGTGGGCCAGGTGTGGGATGAAACTTTAAGAGAAGTATTTGCAACCGGAAAATCAAAAACGGCTATGTTCCGGCTTGACAGGGCCGGCCAGAAACGTTACTTCCACTCAATACTTGTGCCGGAGAAGGACGAGAACGGCTCTATGCTGACTGTACTCAGCATCACTCGTGACATCACTGATCAGTTGCTCGTTGAAGAAACACTCAGGGAAAGTGAGAAAAAATACCGAACTCTGGTTGAAAACGCCAGGGAGGCCATAATGGTTGCCCTTGATGGCTCTATTGTGTTCTGCAACCAGGCGGCAATTGAGTTAACCGGCTTTACCGACAAACAAATGGTTGGAGCCAGCATTACCGGCCTGTTTCATGCCGAGGACCGTGGTGTCATAAGCAAGCTGCAGGATGAACCCTGTACAGGCAGCGGGAGAGTTAATAACCTGCGCTTGCTGCATAAATACGATGAAACAAAGCTGGTGGAGTTAAGCCGGGTCTCCACTCGCTGGCAGGGCAAAGATGCCAGCCTGTACTTTTTCAATGATCTTTCAAGCCTGCTTAAGCTCCAGCAGGAAAGGCAGCGACTGTTAAAAAGCGAGATGTCCTACCGCTTTCTTTTCGAAAACATGTTAAACGGACTTGCTTACTGTAAAGCAGATGCCAGTACCAATCAGGGGTTTGATTTTACTTTTATCGAAGTAAACGATTCTTTTTTAAAAAAGACAGGGCTTAAGCAGGTATCCGGAAAAAAGGCTTCCCAGGTTGTCCCTGAGTATAACGAAGCCAATCTGGATTTTTGCAAGCGTTGTTGCGAGGTTGCCTTTAAAGGAGGCCCTGATTCTTTTGAGATGTACCTGGCGGGCCTTGATAAATGGATTTCAGCTTCTGTTTATAGCCCGGAAAGCGGCTATTTTGTGCTGGATTTTGACGTGATCAATGAGCGAAAGGAAGCCGAAAGGGCCATTACGAATGCCGCTCAAGAGTGGCGAATGACATTTGATTCAATGGAAGATATGATAGCCATTATAGGTGCTGACATGAGGATTATCAGGGTCAACAGGGTTTTTGCCGAGGCGGCAGGCAGCGCGCCACAGGAATTACTGGGCAAACATTGCTACGAAGTTGTGCATGGCCTGGGCCAACCGCATCCTGAGTGTATGTTCCGCAGTGCACTTGAACAGGCAGGCCCTGCTTTAAATGAGTTTTTCGAACCCTACCTGGGCCGGCACCTTGAAAACAGGCTTTGGCCGTTGATTGACAAGAGCAGGGAAGCAAGGGGGGTGGTGCATGTTTTCAGGGACGTTACCCGCCGCAAGGAGTTAGAAGCAGAGCAGAAGGCGCTTCAAGAGAAGGCCGAGCTTTCTTCAAGGCTGGCTACCATAGGGGAAATGGCCTCAGGTATCGCCCATGAGATTAATAATCCCCTGACAAGCGTCATCGGTTTTTCAGAAATGCTTTTGCAGGAAGATGTTTCACCTGAATTGGAGGACAGCCTTAAATACATTGTAGATGGATCCCGGAGAGTGAAGGATATTGTGAAACGAATGCTTACCTTTGCCCGGCAAACGAAACCTTTCAAAACCAGGTTAGATATTCACCAGCTTATTGACAACACAGTGGAAATGAGGAGCTATGTCTTAAAGACGGCCAATATTGAGGTGGTAAGAAATTATGAAAAGCATTTGCCCTGGGTTACTGTTGATCCGGGCCAGTTGCAGCAGGTCTTTTTAAATCTTGTAGTCAACGCTGAGTTTGCCATAAAGAAAAACAGCTCTAGCGGCAAGCTGGTAATAACTACTCGAAAAAAGCAGCCCGGGGGTATAATTATTGAAATAAGAGATGACGGTCCGGGTATTCCCCGGGAGTTGTTGCCCCGGTTGTTTGACCCCTTTTTTACAACCCGCGAACCCGGGGAGGGTACCGGTCTGGGTTTGTCGCTGACGCGGTCAATTATACTGGAGCACGGCGGGGATATAGAGGTTGAAAGCAAGCCCGGTGCAGGTGCAGCTTTTATAATCACCCTGCCAGTTGTCAGCCATGAGTCAAAGGAGAATAATAAGGCCGAGGCAGATGAGGCTTTAATCCTGGAAAAGGGTTCCAAAATACTGATAATTGATGATGAAGTTTCAACCAGGTTGCTTGTGGAGAAGGTTTTTGAAAAGTATGGATGCCCGGTTACCGGCCTGGGTGATGCATCCAAAGCTGTTGAGATGGTGGGGGAGAACCATTTTGATATTATCTATATTGACATACGGATGCCGGAGGTCAGTGGCCTGGAGATTTATGACCAGATAGCCGAAAAGTATCCTGAAAAAGTAAAAAGAGCCATACTTGTTACTGCGGATGCGCTGGATTCTGGTAACACCGAATACATAAAAGAAAAGGGTATTCCCTGCATATTCAAGCCTTTCGACCATCTAACTCTTGTGAAGCAAACCAGTCAAATTCTTGCTGGCAAAAAAAATAGACCCTCAATTGATGGCTGAGGCGCTTTAAAGTTGCAAATCCGGGTTTGACAAAGATGGAAACTTTGATTAAAGTTTACAAAAGAACAACTGTTCTTAATTTCAGGAGAGCAGCATGAACCAGTTACGGAGCAGCCTGTCCCCCCGCCAGCAGGAAATTCTTGAGTTTATACGGGAATTTATCCGGGAAAACCAGTACCCCCCGTCTGTGCGTGACATAGTTAAAGGCATTAAGATGAGCTCCACCTCGGTGGCTGCCTACCATATAAAACAGCTTGAAGCCAGGGGGTTTCTGCGCCGCCAGCCGGATATTTCCAGGGGGCTGGAACTGGTTGCTGGCGGAGGGGATGAAGGGGTGAAAGTCCCTTTGATGGGGTTAATAGCTGCCGGCAGGCCTGTGCCTGTGCCCTCACCCGATACCTGGGATCAGGCCCGAACCGCAGATACAGTAACTGTTCCGGGGGGCATAATTTCCGGCAGCGGGCACAACATGTATGCATTGAAGGTAAAAGGGGATTCGATGCAGGATGCACTGATTGATGATGGTGATACAATTATAATTCAGGCTGTTAACAGGGTTGAGAATGGAGAAACAGCAGTGGTGTGGTTAAAAGACGAAAAAGAAACGACACTTAAAAAGGTTTACTCGGAAAAAAACCTTATCAAGCTTCAACCGGCAAACAGCCGCTATAGTGCAATATATACCGGTGCCGGCAATGTTGAAATCCAGGGCAGGCTGGTAGCCGTTTTGAGGAGCCTGTGACGTTAGAAGTTTTTAAGGGCTGCTTGTCGTAAATAAGCAGGCATGTCACAGTGTTAAATTGCCAGGAAATATATACAAAGGAGAGGTTTTTGTCAGGTTTTAGAGCGCCGCGAGGCACACAGGACATATTACCGGAGGAGCAGCCATTGTGGCATTATGTAAGAAAGAAGGCTGAAGAAATCTGCTGCAACTACGGCTATGGCCGTATTGACACCCCCGTTTTTGAAGCTACCGGGCTGTTTACAAGGGGAGTCGGCCAGGAAACAGACATCGTTGAGAAGGAGATGTATACCTTCAATGACCGCAGTGGCGGTTCTTTCACCCTCAGGCCGGAAGGCACTGCGCCGGTTTGCAGGGCGTATATTGAGCATGGCATGAACAGCCTGCCCCAGCCGGTACGCCTGTATTACCTGGCTCCAGCTTTTCGTTATGAGCGCCCGCAGGCAGGAAGGATGAGGCAGCATCACCAGTTTGGTTTCGAGGTTATCGGGGATGGCTCTGCCCTGGTTGATGCGGAAGTAATCCGCCTGGCATGGCGATTTTTTGAACTTCTTGGCCTGAGCAGGCTGAGCATCGTTCTCAATTCAATAGGCTGCAGGCAGTGCCGGCCGGTTTACCTGGAGAAACTAAAGTCTTTTTATGAGAAAAACACTGATAAGTTGTGCCCGGATTGCAGGGTGAGGCTGGAAAAAAACCCCCTGCGATTGCTTGATTGCAAGCAGGATAAATGCCAGCCACTGGCTATGGAGGCGCCGGGAAGCGTCAAGCATCTGTGCCCGGATTGCCTCAGTCATTTCGAGCTGCTGGAAAAATACCTTGCGATTGCCGGGATAGATTATCAAATCAGCCACCGGCTGGTACGGGGCCTTGATTACTATACGCGCACCGTTTTTGAGGTTTTACCCGAGGATAAAGGTTCGCAGAGTACCCTTGGCGGCGGTGGCCGGTATGACGGGCTGATACAGGAAATAGGTGGCAGGCCTGCACCGGCCATGGGTTTTGCTGCCGGAATAGAACGCATTATATTGAACCTGAATCGCCAGGGAATAAGTGTGCCTGCGTTGCCGCGTCCTGATGTACTGCTGGCTTATACAGACGGGGAAACCCGGGATGAGGCCCTGGCTGTTTCTGAAGGGCTTGGTTCATCAGGAATCGGCTCAGTATTGGGCCGGGAAGGAAGCAGTCTGAAATCACAGTTAAGGCAGGCAAACAATCTCGGCATGAAGCTGGCGGTTATAATAGGCAGTGATGAATTAAGGGAAGGACGGGCGGTGGTGCGCGATTTGCAAAAAGGCACGCAGGAAACGGTAAGCAGAAAAGACCTGGGCCTGGTGCTTACCGCATCTTTAAATATTTAAAAATCAGGCAGTGGTGATAACGCAGGGGCAAAATATGGTATAATTATGAGGAATGATTGATTTGTTATGTCCTGCATGGCTGTTTATGGTGTTATTCTCCGGTAAATAGCGCTTTAAGCAGCCTTGTTTGTGTAATAATTAATAGTTGGCCAAAGCCCTTTACAGGAGTAAATGCAAGATAGCAATGGAAAAACCGGTGTCTTCGAAAAACGGTAACGATTATTCAGCAGCTGATATTCAGGTTTTAGGCGGGCGCGAAGCAGTCAGGCGGCGCCCCGGTATGTATATCGGTAGCACCGATCAGCGCGGGCTCCATCATCTGGTTTATGAAATTGCCTATAACAGCGTCGACGAGGCTATGGGGGGTTTCTGCAACCGGATTGTGATTGATTTACATGCCGATAACTCTGTTACTGTAACTGACAATGGCCGGGGCATCCCGGTTGATGTGCACCCTTCAACCAAAAAAACCGCACTTGAAACAGTTTTGACTGTATTGCATGCCGGTGCCAAGTTCGGAGGCAAAACTTACCAGGTTTCGGGTGGTTTGCACGGAGTTGGCTCATCTGTGGTAAATGCGCTGTCTGAGTGGCTGGAAGTAACGGTTTACCGTGATGGGAAAAAATACCATCAGCGCTATGAGCGGGGCATACCCAGTACTGAAGTTGAGGCCGTCGGGAGCGCCAATGGTACCGGCACCAGTATTTCTTTCCTTGCAGATGAGGAAATTTTTACTACCCTTGAATATGATTTTGACACCATCGCTGAAAGGCTCAGAGAGACTGCCTATTTGAATAAAGGCCTGCAAATACAGATCAGGGAAGAGAAAACCGACCGGGACCTGACTTATTACTTCGAAGGTGGCATTTCAGGTTTTGTGCGGCGGCTTAATCGCAACCGGGCTGTACGCCACCGCCAGCCAATTGTTATTTCAAAACCGGTGAACAATACCATTATAGAAGTTGCAATGCAGTATAATGATGGCTTTACCGATAATACTCTCAGCTTTGCCAATTGTGTAAATACCATTGACGGGGGCACTCATCTCACCGGGTTTCGCTCAGCGCTTACCCGGGTCCTAAACGACTGGGCTCACCGGACCAGGCTTTTAAAGGATGATGAACCCAATCTGGTGGGGGAAGATGTAAGAGAAGGGCTGACAGCGGTTGTCAGCGTGAAACTTTCTGAACCACAATTTGAAGGGCAGACCAAGGGCAAGCTGGGCAATATCGAGATAAAGAGCCATGTAGAGAGTGCTGTCTCGGAGGAGTTGAATCTATATTTCGATGAACACCCCGAGGATGCCAAGAAAATACTGGAAAAGTGTATTACTGCAGCCAAAGCCCGGGAGGCTGCCCGCAAAGCCCGGGATCTTATTATCCGTAAAAGCAGCCTGGATACGGGCACTTTGCCCGGTAAGCTGGCAGATTGCAGTGAAAAAGACCCGGCATTGAGTGAATTATTCCTGGTTGAGGGAGATAGTGCCGGCGGTTCGGCCAAGCAGGGCCGGCACCGCAGATTTCAGGCAATATTGCCACTGCGCGGTAAAATATTGAATGTCGAAAAAGCCACTGTTGATAAAATGCTTTCTCATGAGGAAATCAGGACCTTAATTACCGCACTTGGGGCGGGCATCGATGACGATTTTGAGCCGCTGCGCCTGCGTTATCACAAGGTTATTCTTATGACCGATGCAGATGTAGACGGGTCGCACATACGTACCCTGTTGCTTACCTTCTTCTTCCGTCACATGGTTGAGCTGATTCATCGTGGGTATCTGTATATCGCTCAGCCGCCGTTATACCGCATTAAAACAGGCAGGGAGGAGCGCTGGGTTTTTACCGAGCAGGAGAAGGTTGAAGTGCTTGCCGGGCTCAAGAGCAAGGCTTCCAAATCTGAGCTCCAGCGTTACAAGGGTCTGGGTGAAATGAGCGCCGAGCAACTATGGGAAACCACCATGAATCCGGCAACACGTACTTTACTGCAGGTTACCATTGAAGATGCTGCCAAAGCAGATGAGGTTTTTAGTGTACTTATGGGTGGCGAGGTGCCGCCTCGCAAGGCCTTTATACAGGCTCACGCCAAGAATGTTAAAAACCTTGATATTTAAACCGTTTTTTCCTGACCGTTTGGGCAGGGCGGCTGGTTTTGGCCGCCTTCTTCTTTTCCGGCCATTCTCTGCTCCCCTATATATTCAAATATTCTGGCGAAAGTAGCAGCTACAGGCACTGCGAACAAGATGCCCCATATGCCGGCGGTATACAGGCCAAGCACCAGTATCAATACAATTAATACCGGGTGGATACCCAGCTGCGAGCCCTGAATATTTGGCACCAGCAGCTTCGTTTTTATTAACTGAATCCCCAGAAACAGTAGCGCCACCAGGATAATATGGCCCGGGGCAATGCCCAGTGCTACCAGTATGGCAAGAATTGCTCCCAGCCAGGGGCCTATAACGGGCACCAGCTCGGTCATGCCTGCGAAAAAAGCCAGCGCAGTAGCGTAAGGAAGCCCCATTAAAGTCAGCCCGATAAAAGCCATAACGGCAACACTTGCCCCGAGGATGAGCCTGGCGCGTAAATAACGCCCCAGGACCCTTTCAATTATAAAGGCAATATTGCGTGCGTGTTCAATTGCCCAGCCGGGGAATAAAGATCGTGTCGTCCGCCTCAGTTTTTCGTAGTCTTTTATAATATAAAAAAGAAACAGGGGCAGGGCAACGAAGCCAAGCAGGGTGTCAAAACTTCCGGTAATGATGGAAAAGCCCTGCTGGGCAACATTTTGCAGTATGTTTTCCAGTTGAAGCCCCAGGTTTGCAATAAACTGTTCCACCTGTATCTGCAGGCCCGGAGGCAATTGTTGCTGAAAGCCTTCGGCCCAGCCCTGAAGCCAGTTTATGATATTGGCGATGTATTCAGGTGTTCTGGAAAAGAGCTCTGAGAAGGTTTCAATTACAGTGATGACTATGAAGGAGATAAATAAAAGCAGGGCCAAAATACCACTTATGAGCACAATCAGCATGGAGGCAACACGTTTGCCTTTGCGCCATTTGCCTTTGGGCGGCAATTTAGCCTCCAGCCATTTGATTCCCGGTAACATAAGATAGGCAAGCACTGCCCCGATCAGAAATGGCAATAAAGCCCCTCGCCATGCCCATGCGAGGGCCAGCAGGAATACGGCGACGGCCAGTGACGCTATAAGCCGCCAGTTTTTTTTAAGCAATTCTGTCATTTAAAGACCAGCTCAAATGTTGGAAAACCAGGCTCTTTTGTAAGCCCGGCCTGGCCATTTTAAGAACCCGAAGGGTTGATATGATGAAAAGCGCTTATGTCTGAGTGTGCTTTTTCCTGGCGAGTGCTTCTTCACCTTTATGCATTACTTCGGCAGCCTTTTCGCGGCCGTGGGAAATAGCTTCAGCAGCTTTGTGTTTGTATTCCCCGGCCTTTTCTCTCAGGATTTCCCGGGTCTCTTCACCCGGGCGCGGTGCATAAAGCATGCCAATTGCCAGTCCCACGACGGCACCAATGGCAAGGCCCAAACCGATTCCTGTAGCAGTATCTTTGTTGCAAGACATATTATCCTCCTCGGTAAGTTAAAATTTTCTAAACATCTGGGCAAAGGACTGGATGCTTTGCCCCAGTCCCTGGATAAACCCTGCCAGTTGAGCCAGCGGCAAAGCCACTTCATGGCGGGCATAACTGGTGATAAGCTGTAAATCATCAGCTGAGGCCTGGAGTTTTTCCATAACACTCCTGGTTGTGGCCGTTACTTCTTTCACGCGTCTGTTGAGGGAAACGGCTATTGAAACAATTATGCCGAGTGAAACGATAAAAACTACTCCGGATATGATTATTACGATGTCCCTGAAAAATGCGATTTCCATTAGGCTGCACCCCCTTTGGCAAGCTGCAATATTTAATTTAACATATTTAGAGCCGAAATTTAAGCTTTTTTAATACTTGATTGACTTTTTCTTATGGTTTTTCAGCCTGGCTTTAAAAGCCTTTCCAAAACCGGG
>PUOQ01000075.1 GCA_003552785.1 Dehalococcoidia bacterium | reverse complement strand
GTGTGTGGAGCATGATCCGTAGCGATAATATCAATAGTACCATCCTTAACGCCTTCGATAAGCGCTTCCACATCATGCAACGTTCTCAAAGGAGGGCTAACTTTAGCGTTGGTATCATAGTCACCAACGGCCTCCTCGGTCAATGTAAGATGGTGCGGTGTTACCTCGGCAGTAACTTTGACGCCCCTTGTCTTTGCCTGCCGGATTATTTCTACACTCCCTGATGTAGAAACATGTGCGATATGCAGGTGGGCACCGGTATACTCTGCCAATTTTATGTCCCGGCCGACATGTATTTCTTCAGCAATAGTTGGTATGCCTGGCAGGCCAAGCTTATCAGACAGGTACCCTTCGTTCATTTGCCCTTCAGCAGAAATTTCAAGATCTTCACAATGTTCAACGATGGGCAATCCAGTAAGCAGGGCATATTCCATTGCCCTTAACATCAGGTTGGAGCTTAAAACAGGATGGCCATCATCGCTGAAAGCACAGACTCCTGCATGTAAGAGCTCCATCATTGGAGCCAGCTCTTTTCCGTGCCTGTTTTTGCTTATGCAACCAATAGGAATTACTCTGATATCTGAGTATTGGCTGGCGAGTTTGATAATATGGGCAGCAACAGAAGCACTATCGATTGCTGGTGAAGTATTTGGCATGCAGCATATGGTGGTGAACCCACCTTTAGCTGCGGCCCGTGAACCGGTTTCAATTGTTTCTTTTTGCTCAAATCCGGGTTGGCGCAAATGGCAGTGCAAATCAATAAATCCGGGACTTACTATCATTCCGGAGGCATCAATAACATTATCCAATGGCTCATAATCATTGTTGTTGATAATATCAATAATTACCCCATTATTTACCAGTAAATCACCAGTTGTATCTAAGTTTTGGGAAGGATCGATTATCCTCCCCCCTTTGATTAGTAATTCACCGCTCATTATCCATTACCTCTGTTAATCAGGTACAAAATTGCCATCCTTATCGCAATACCATTTGCAACCTGTTCATCAATAACAGACTGCGAGCAGCGAACGACCTCCATGGAAATTTCAATATCTTCGTTCACCGGTCCAGGGTGCATAACAATGGCGTCCGGCTTGGCCTGCTTCAATCGGTGGCCGGTAAGCTGGTATCCGGATATATATTCTTCAATGCCGGGTATCAATCCGGCTTTCTGCCTTTCTTTTTGAATGCGAAGGGCAATAACAACATCAGCTCCGTCCAATGCTTTGTTGATATCGAGCTCGACCTTAAGCATTGATTGGACTGAATCATTGCGACCAATCGAAAAAGGGAGCAGGGTTGGTGGACCACAAAGTGTAATATAGGCACCCATCCGGGTTAAGCCAGAAATATTTGACCTGGCTACTCTGCTGTGCCGGCTGTCACCCAGGATAACGATTTTTAACCCTTCAACATTTTTCTTGTATTTTTGAATTGTATATATATCCAGTAAGGTCTGGGTAGGGTGTGCGTGCCAGCCATCGCCAGCGTTAATTATGCAAGATTTTGCGTGCCTGGCAGCAAAATGAGGAGCTCCTGCCATATGATGCCGCAATATTATGGTATCAGCACCCATTACTTCAAGAGTGCGCAGGGTATCCCGCAGATTTTCACCTTTGGTTATACTGCTGGCCGGCGGCGACAGGTTAACAACATCGGCACTCAAATGTTTGGCTGCTAGCTCAAACGAGCCCCTTGTTCTGGTGCTTGGCTCATAAAATAGGGTAACTATAGTTTTACCCCTGAGGGCTGGTACTTTCTTAATGGGGCGGGTGAGTATTTCCTGCATGGCCAAAGCGGTATTTGTAACGTAATTAAATTCATCCCTGGAAAACGAATCAATATCAAGAAGATGCCTGCGGCTCCAGTTAATTTCTGCGTCAATATTGTGCGTTGGAGTGGTGTTAAACTGCCGCATCTGTGTTCACCTCTGCTCCAGGGCTGGTTTTTTCAATCAATACCTGGTCGATACCATCAACTTCTAGAAGCCGCACCTTGATTTCTTCACTGTGAGCACTGGGTATATTCTTACCTACATAATCAGCTCTTAGGGGCAACTCTCTATGGCCGCGGTCAACAAGTACAGCCAGTTTGATGGCAGCAGGGCGGCCAAGATCTATAAGGGCATCCATTGCCGCCCGGGCGCTTCGGCCAGTATATAACACGTCATCAACCAGGATGACTACACTATCATCAATGCTGGCAGGGATTCTTGTCTGGCGCACCACAGGATAAAAATTGCGCGAGGCAAGGTCGTCCCGGTATAAACTAAAATCAAGTACGCCAACGGGGATCACAATTCCCTCATATGATTTAATATTGTCTGCCAGCCTCTGAGCAATTGGAACGCCTCGTGTGCGCATCCCAACCAAAATTATATTGTTCAGGTTCTTGTTGTTTTCGATGATTTCATGTGCCATCCGTGCAAGAGTACGTCGAATATCTTCATTGTTTAAAATAACCTTGGAAGTCATAAAAAAACCTCCTGCCGGCTGGCAAGAGGATAAGCTAATATATAATGTAACATTTGCTGCTCCTTACCAACCTCGCCGGGCTGGTTTAAAGGTACTATTTGTTAATAACCTGCTTGTATTGCTTTCGCAGTATATCACTTACAATGAGTTGATTGCAAGCAAAATTTCACGCAGTCCTTTTGGTAGTGTGAAAATTTTTTAAAAATGCTTATCAATGGTACAGGTGATATAATTATAAAATGACAAATAACGATATTCTTTCCGGTCTTAATCCACCCCAGAGAAAAGCGGTCGAAACAGTTAATTGCCCCGTTCTTATTCTTGCAGGGCCGGGCTCTGGAAAAACCCGGGTAATAACTCACCGTATTGCCTATCTGGTAAATATTCTCGGTATAAGGCCTTATCAAATAATGGCGGTGACTTTTACAAACAAAGCCGCTCGTGAGATGCGCGAAAGGCTTTCGGCCCTTTCCCCCGATACGGTTAAAGACATTACTCTGGGAACATTTCATGCAATATGTGTCAAGATTTTAAGACAGGAAGCTGAAAACCTGGGGCTGAACCGCGATTTTTCTATCTACGATGCGGATGACCAGTTAAAATTGGTAAAAGAAGCCATTAAAAATTGTGGTTTGGATTCAAAAAACTACACACCTGGAAGCTTACTGTCCAAAATAAGCCATACAAAAAGCCGCCTGCTTTCACCGGAAGAATCAGCTCTTCAAGGCGGCAGTTACTACGATGAAATAGCAGCAAAGGTTTATAGTAATTACCAGCAGCTCCTTGAAAAAAACAATGCTCTTGATTTTGACGATATTTTGTTAAAGACTCTCCGCTCATTATCATCCCGCCCTGATATATTAAAGAAATATCAGCAGAGATATTTACACATCCTGGTTGATGAATTTCAGGATACAAACCTGGTGCAATATGAGCTGGTTAAAATGTTTTCTGCACTGAACTGTAATCTATGTGTAGTTGGTGACCCTGACCAATCCATATATTCATGGCGCTCAGCTGACATAAGGAATATCTTAAATTTTGAAAAAGATTTTCCTGAATCTGAAACTATAATGCTTGAACAAAACTATCGCTCGACTGCCTGCATTCTTGACGCAGCGCAGTCTATTATCGATTCAAATCAAGAAAGAAAGCCTAAAAACCTGTGGACTAAAAACGATACAGGTGAAAAGCTTAAGGTTCTGGAGGCTTACGACCAGCGTGAAGAAGCAAGAATTGTAATTAGAGAAATTGAAAACCTGACAGATAATTTAAACACACCTCTGGGGGATATTGCTGTTTTATTTCGCACCAATGCTCAGTCCCGTGCCATAGAAGAGGCTTTTATACGCCATGGAATCAAGTACAGGCTGGCTGCCGGAACCAAATTTTATGAAAGGCGTGAAATTAAAGACGTTATCTGTTATTTGAAATATATATTTAATCCGCATGATTACCTCAGCTTGCTTAGAATTATCAATATCCCTCCCAGAAATATAGGCAAAAATACAATAGAATCCCTTAAGCGCTGGGCATATTCTATAGGGACCAGCGAGGGTGAAGCGCTACTTTCTTTAAAATCATTTGATAAGGACGATACAAATAATGCCTTTACCCCAAGAAGTTTTCGATTACTAAAAGATTTTTCTTCAAATATTGGCGAGCTAATGGAAATGGCACAGGAAATGCGTATAACTGAGCTGCTGGACCGTGTACTTGAGAGGGTAAATTATAAGTCGTACCTGTTAACTCAACCGGATGGTGAAGACCGTTGGCAAAACGTCCTTGAGTTAAAAAGTGTAGCCCAGCAATATAACGATTATTCGCCATCCGAAGGAATCTCTGCTTTTCTTGAATCTGTGTCACTGGTTTCTGATACGGACAACCTTGGTGATGGCAGGGAAGGGGCTACTCTTATAACTTTGCATCAGGCAAAGGGCCTTGAATTTCCGTATATATTTATAATCGGGCTTGAAGAAGGGCTCTTACCCCATTACAGGTCAATGGATGATCCATGGCAAATGGAAGAGGAACGCAGGTTGTGCTACGTTGGCATTACCCGTGCCAAAAAAGGTGTATACCTTCTGCGGGCTTTTAAGCGAATGTTGATGGGAACTACACAGTCAAATCCTCCCTCAAGGTTTTTAAAGGACTTACCTGATAACATTGTTACCGGCAATCAGTACGGAAAGGAAAAAATAAGGACTGCTGGATTTAATCTTCATCACAGGAGCAAAAATGAAACAGGCGAAAAACCCTATTTTCTTCCGGGAAAAAGTGCTCCTCATAAACAGGTAAAAGAAAGCAAAGCGCAAAATATCATTGGACTAAAAGCCGGCAATAAAGTGCGGCACCCTCAATTTGGAGAAGGTATAGTTGTCAGCATTAAACCCGTTGAAGGTGATCAAGAAGTAGTAATTGCTTTTAATGGCGACCAGGTAGTACTAAAGCGCATCCTGTTGAGTTACGCGCGCCTGGAAAAGCTTTAATCGACAGGGTCATTTTTACTCACAATGCTTAATAAGCTAATGAATGCCCTTTACTTTGTGATGCGCCCGTCACACTTTTTTTCCTCGGCACGTCTGGATATATTGGAAAGCCAGCCTTCTTTTTCCGTTTTATAAATATCGAAAGTAGTAACATAAGGCTTTATATCGAGTAAAGGAGTACCGTCAAGTATATCTACATTTTCAATATGAAGTATTGCGCCTTCGATATTTAATAATCGAACGACCGATATTCCGATGTGATTGGGCCTCCCGGGCATTCTAACAGAAAAAATGCCTCTTGGCTTATCTTCCATATATGGCGTAACAATCATAGGGCCATCGCTGGCCCTGTGAAAATAATACAAGAGGATGATGTGTGAAAACCCGTCAAGATCTTTGAGGCCATTTATATACTCGGGTTTTAGTTCAATGTGACCCTTTATTCCGGTTGCACCAACAGGTTGAATCGGGGCACCTTTTGGTTCTTTTAAAGGGGAGTATATGGTGCCAATGGGCTTAACAATAATTTCATCTGACATTTATCCTGTTTTACCCCCGGGCTTAATTAAAGGTGCACCCTCTTTACATAATGGACACTTTTCCGGAGAATAACTTATTTCAGCAGACCGGATGCAACTGTATAAATCCGTATCTATATCAACTCCGGATTTAGAACGGTCAACCAAAACACCAATCCCGGCCAAAATTCCGCCGCATTTTTTAATCACCTGGTATACCTCTTTAATTGATTTGCCGGTAGTCAAAACGTCATCAACCAGCAATACTTTTTCGCCTTTCTCGATATTAAAACCGCGTTTTAATTCCCTTGTTCCATCAACGGTGCTTTCAGCAAATATACCCCTTACACCTAAATAGCGTGCCGTTTCATAAGCGAGAATAATGCCACCGGTAGTTGGCCCCACCACTACTTCGACATCGTCATTACTAAAATGCATGGCTATCATCTGGCAAAGTTTTGAAGTATATTCCGGATACTGGAGAATTTTAAACTTCTCCCAATAAACTGGTGAATGCAAGCCAGAAGTTAGAAGAAAGTGGCCTTTTAATACAGCACCTGCGTTTAAAAACAGATTTTCAGCATAATTGTTATTTGTATTTGCCATAATACTAATCAGAAAACGTATAATTCGGAGCACCGCCGAACTCTGAAAGCGGCCAGAAGGAAATCCAGGCTTTACCAATAATATCGTCCACGTCTACAGTCCATCCACCCCGCGAATCGCTGCTGTTGGTGCGATTATCCCCCATGACAAAGTAGTGGTCTTCGGGGATGACGCCACTTTCATAGTCATGCAAGGGGTTTTTATCGACAAATGGCTCGTCAAGAACGTGTACAGAACCGTTATTACCAGTAATATGTACTTTGCCACCATAAATACTGACCTGTTCACCGGGCAGACCTATAACCCTTTTTATATAGTTTTGCGTTGAACCGACCGATTCGGGTGGGGTGAAAACAATAATATCACCTCTTTGGGGGAGCCCGAAGGTATAGGCCATTTTATTTATCATGACCTGTTCGCCCCTGACCAGGCTGGGCTCCATACTTTCGCCAACAACTTCTGCCTTCATCAGAGTAAATTGAAGAACGAAAAATATAGCCAGTGCCGCTGTCAAAACGACAATTATTTCGCGAGCCCAGTATTTGAATGCGTTATTCATATCAAGGCTAATTATACTCGAAATTTCATTCCTCCGCCAATAAGATTTGTTTTGTTCTTATTTTATTTGCAGGTTTGAGAAACAGGGTGATAGAATCATTACATGAAATACATGCAGGAAGCTTTATCTCTTGCAAGATTGGCTGAGGGCAACGTTAGCCCAAACCCGGCTGTTGGTGCAATAATAGTCAAGGATAATGTTATTGTAGGGCGAGGTTACACCCAGCCTCCCGGTAATGATCATGCTGAAGTCGTTGCTTTAAAGGAGGCAAAAGAAGAAGCAAGAGGTGCTTCAATGTATATCACGCTTGAACCCTGCTGTCATTATGGCAGGACTCCGCCCTGTACCGATGCTATTATCAAGTCCGGCATATCCGAGGTGCACATATCGATGCTTGATCCAAACCCTGTTGTCAATGGCAAGGGACGTGCATTACTTGAACAGGCAGGTATTAAAGTAGCTGTTGGAGAAGAACATAGTCGGGTGCGGGAAATAATAGAAGGTCATATAAAATACATCACAACCGGTATTCCATTTGTCACGGCAAAATTTGCCATGAGCCTCGATGGAAAAATTGCTACATTTTGCGGGGACTCAAAATGGATCTCTTGCGAGCCTTCTCGCTGTTTTTCACATCATCTCCGACACCGGCATGACGCAATAATGGCTGGAATAAATACTATTTTAAAAGATAATCCACAGTTAACGGTTAGATGCGGCGGAGGCAGAGGGGGTACTTCGCACAAGCAACCCATTAGAGTCATTGTTGACAGTTATGGAAGAACACCGCTGGACTCTCAAATATTAAATGAAGCAGGCGATACCATTATAGCAATTAGCGACCATGTTTCAGAATTAAACAAAAGGAATTTAGGGGATAAAGGTGCCCAGCTTCTTGAATTAAAGGCTGTTAACGGCTTTGTCAATTTAGAAGCTCTTATTGAGGAACTTGGCAAAAGAGAAATTACCAGTATAATGGTTGAAGGTGGATCGTCAATAATGGGATCCATGTTTGATCAGGGCCTTGTAGATAAAGTTGTCGCTTTTGTTGCCCCGGTAATCATCGGGGGCGAAAATGCCCGCACTCCCGTTGGAGGCCAGGGAATTGAAAAAATTCAAGATGCATATCGTTTACATAATATTAGCATTGAACAGTTTGAGAACGATGTCATGATTAGCGGATACATCAGAGGTTAAGATGTTTACCGGTATTATTGAAGAAGTTGGCACTTTAAACCTTGCCAGCCAAAACAACCTGAAAATAAATGCAAAGCAGGTTCTGGCTGACCTTGAAATTGGAGGCAGCATTGCAGTTAACGGGGTTTGCCTTACTGTTACTCATTTCGATGAATTCAGCTTTACAGCCGGAATAATGCCCGAAACGCTTAATAGGACCAATCTTGGAATACTCAAAAATGGCGACAAAGTTAACCTTGAGCGTCCGCTCTACCCAACTAAACCCATCGGCGGTCATTTTGTACAGGGTCACGTCGATGGCACCGGTCGTATCAGGCGGATAGCGCATGGCACCTCAGCAACTGTGATTGCTGTTTCAGCTTCAAGTGAAATAATGCGCTATATTGTAGAGAAAGGATTTATTTGTATTGACGGAATCAGCCTGACCATTACTGAAGTTAATAATGATGAATTCAAAGTATCGATAGTTCCCCACAGCCTTGCCAATACTACACTGAGCGATTTTAACGTACCAAGGGTTGTAAATCTTGAAGTTGATGTGATTGCAAAATATGTAGAAAAGTTCTTAAGGCCAAATAAAAACAAAATTTCCGCTGAATTTCTATCTGAGCATGGATTTTCTGCAGGTTAGTGAGGTTAATTGATGATACTTTCTTCTATCGAAGAAGCAATTAAAGATATAAAAGCCGGTAAATTGATAATTGTTGTCGATGATGAAAACAGGGAGAATGAAGGTGACTTTCTGATGGCGGCTGAAAAAGTCACACCCGAAGCCATAAACTTTATGATAAAGTACGGTCGCGGCCTGGTATGCATGCCGGTGACGGGAAATCGCCTGGATGAACTTAACATCCCAATGATGGTTAATCAGAACACATCTTCCCATTGCACTGCTTTCACTGTATCCATTGAAGCTAAAGAGGGGGTAACTACAGGGATATCTCCGTATGATCGAGCCAAGACAATAAAAACTGTTATCGATCCAGCTACACGACCTGAAGATATTGCCAGACCCGGTCACATTTTTCCATTACGTGCCAGGGAAGGGGGAGTGCTTGTACGAGCAGGTCACACGGAAGCCGCTATTGATTTCGCAAATCTGGCCGGTCTATATCCGGCAGGTGTGATTTGTGAAATAATAAATAGCGATGGTTCAATGGCTCGATTGCCCGAACTTGAAGATATCGCCAATGAACACGGCATTAAAATAGTAAGTATTGCAGATCTTATCGAATATCGCATGCGCCATGAAAAGCTGGTTGCTGCAGTGGCTAATACCAAAATGCCGACCAAATACGGAGAATTTCAGGCAATTGCCTATTCAAGTGTAACTGATTGTGGCGAGCATCTCGCCATGATATACGGTGATATAAATACTTCAAGTCCTGTGCTGGTCAGAGTTCACAGTGAATGCCTTACAGGTGATGTTCTTGGTAGCCAGCGCTGTGATTGTGGCCAGCAACTTGATGAAGCTCTAAAAAGGATTACCCGGCAGGGAAGCGGTGTCTTATTATATATGCGCCAGGAGGGGAGGGGTATCGGCTTCCACAACAAGATAAAGGCTTATGCACTCCAGGACACAGGGCTGGACACAATCGAAGCAAACATCTGCCTTGGCTTTAAAGACGATCTTCGAGATTATGGTACCGGAGCACAGATATTGGCCGATCTGGGCCTAAGCAAAATAATACTTCTGACCAATAACCCCAAAAAAGTTGTTGGCCTTCAAGGTTATGGTTTGACGGTTGTTGATACGATGCCTATAATAGTCGAACCCAATGAACACAACCGGCGCTATCTTGAGACAAAGCAAAGCAAAATGGGGCATAAATTAAACATTAATGAATCTAAATCAAACGAAGCCTGATAAGGAGAGGGAAATGTCTAACTGTTTTGAAGGTAACCTGGATGGTAGTGGATTAAAAATCGCCCTGGTCATATCACGATTTAATGATTTTATTTCAAATAAATTGTACGATGGGGCTATGGATGGCCTAATTCGTCATAATGTTAATCGTGAAACAATTGATACTGCCTGGACACCTGGAGCGCTGGAGATACCTCTTATCGCCCAAAAACTGGCCCGGCAGGGAAATTATGATGCTATTATTTGCCTCGGAGCTGTAATAAGAGGCGGAACGCCACATTTTGACTTTGTTGCTACTGAGTTGAGCAAGGGAATTGCAAAAGTAAACCTTGACACAGGGGTTCCGGTAATCAACGGAGTTATAACAACCGAAAATCTAGAGCAAGCTATCGAGCGTGCTGGTTCAAAGATGGGTAACAAGGGGTTTGCAGCTGCCTCCAGTGCTATTGAAATGGCCAACCTGATTAAAGCAATGAAATAGCACTACTGACCGGTTACTTTAAATACTTTATCCCCTTTTCGCACTCTGTCAGGCACCTTAACGCCTACTGATTGGTTTGGTTGAGCCCGGCTTACATCATTGTGCTCTATCTGCATGGAATTTACGATAAACTCAATGTCGGTGGTGTGCCCCAGAATATGAATGGTGTCACCGACTCTCAGCTCTCCGGTCAATTCTATACCAGCAACATTTGGATGGGCAAAGTAATCTGAAACGACTCCAATCTCCATTTCAGCCATAAAGCAACCTCCTTAATAAACAAATAGCTATTCATCAAGTATAAATCCAGTTAAAGCCCAAATCAATAAGTTTTTGACTTGAATTGGATAATTTTCTAATTATTTTGACATTACAGACACCAAATAACTATAATAAGCCCGAAAACAACAGGTAAAAGGATATTTTGGTAGACAAAAACAAGCAAGACAAAAAAGCTCAGCAGGAAACTGAAGACATTAAACGGCGCCTTGATATGCTTGACCACCGGCTGGATGACATAGACACGATGGTTTCGGCCGTAATAGAGCGTGTTATGGTGCAACCGGTTTCGTTGACGCTTAATTGCCCGCACTGTGGTCGTAACGTAGAAATTTCGATGATCGGCAATAAAAAACCCTCGGTATAGCCAGATTGCAGACTGAAACTGGAGAAGGATTATGGAAGCAATTTCAAACGTAATAAGACTGAGGCACGGATTTTTTGACTGGCGTAACAGCCTGAGTATCCCTGCAAAGATAGCCATGCTTTTAGCAATAGCAGGTTTAACCGGTTTGCTGGCCCAGGTCAGGATTCCACTACCTTTTACACCGGTGCCTATTACAGGTCAGGTACTGGCTGTATTAATGGCAGGCATCATGTTAGGAAGATGGTGGGGTGGAGCCAGTATGGCTGCTTATGCCGGGCTTGGCATAGCCGGAGTACCCTGGTTTGCAGGTATGGCCAGTGGCCTGGGTGCTACCGGTGGTTATATTATAGGTTTTATTCCAGCGGCACTTTTCCTTGGACATTTTGTAGATAAATATGTCAAAGCCAGACGCCTTTTACCCATGATTGGCCTCATGCTGGTGGCTACGCTACTCTATTATATTCCAGGAGTTACGTGGCTGGGAATATGGCTAAACACCATGGGAGCAGGTCAAATTGGAATGTCTGGTATATTAACACTTGGTGTTGCTCCCTTTATACTTGGTGATATAATAAAAGCAGTTGTGGCAGGATTGATTGCACTGGCAATCGTTCCAAAAGAAAACCATTCAAGGTAGCTTTATCTTTGAGTGTTAATTAATATGTAGTTTACATATAAATTACATACGGGCGGTTAGCTCAGCTGGTTAGAGCGCTGCGTTGACATCGCAGAGGTCATTGGTTCGAGTCCAATACCGCCCACCATACCCTTGGCACAGCAACCGCATTATAATCCCGCTGGCCTGCCCCCCGAAAACGGCACCAGTTATAATCTCGTAAAAAAGGGGGTAATAGATGGCCAAAAAAGGTTTGCACCGGAACAGATCATCAACAAGCTACGGAGGCAGAATTACTGCTCAATCAGGGAACAACCATCTCTGTAGTCAGCAAAAAGATAGGGGTGAGCGACCATCGATGGCAAGGCTTGTAATATACTCTTAATTCCTTTTAACCATTTTCACAAAGTTTTAAACACCGAAACCTGTAACCTCGTTTTCTTGTGCCTGTGGCATAAATAGCTGTTTACCTGAGCGGTTCAAAATGTGCCCGGGGTACTTTATGGATGAGAAAAGTAAGAAAGGTTATACACCTGGTGTATTTTGGTGCATCAAATACCTTTGTAAATCAATCCACTTTAAGGTACTTTTCAATCACTCCAACCGCACTGGCAACTCCGTTCTCGGCCCTTAATTTGCCAGATAATTCAGAACAGCGCTTAAGATACCCGGGGCCTGTAACCGCCATGCGTATTGCCCTTGTTAGCCGGTCTTTGTTTAAATCCGCCCGCTTTATCGGAGAGGGGCCCAGGCCGAGCTGTGCAATCCGCCTGCCCCAGAAGTACTGATCCCAGGCATGGGGTACGGTAATTACCGGAACGCCTGCATAAAGACTGCTGGCAAAAGAAGAAGCACCTCCGTGATGGACAACGGCCTTCATGCGTGGAAACAACCAGGTGTGATCCACCCAGCCTGCGTTGAAAAGGTTGTCCGTTATTCTTCCTTCTGGCAGGCCTTCCGCCTTCAACTGAATAACCACCCGCACTCCTGATGCTTCTGTTGCCAGCAGTATTGTGTCAAGCAGTTGTTCCGGGTTCCGCTGGGGCATGCTGCCGAAACCTGCATATATCGGGGCGTTGCCAGAGCTGATGAAGTCTTCCAGCGGTGATGGGGGCACGTAGCCCGGGTCAGACTCAAAAAGCCACCAGCCGGTAACGTGGGCATTTTCCGGCCAGTCAGGCGGCTTTGGAATAACATGGGGGCTGAAACCATACAGGAATGGCTGACGTTTCCATGTTTCACCGGCATATGGGCCCATTAAGGGCAGGGGAGGCAGGAGCAGTGAATGCTTTCTCCACGGGTTAATGTAGGGCCGGAAGAATTGCCAGTAAATCTGCCTTGCCAGCTTGTGACTGAGCCGGTTAAATAATGGCACCTTAAGGCTATTAGCTGGAAACCAGGCAGATGGGAACTTGCCAGTGGGAGTCAGGGGCTGCAGGCATGCAGCGATTGATTTTACCCGCATCTCCTCGGCAATTGAATACCCTGCCCAGGCCAGGGGCGAATATATGATGGCCTCAGCACCCCGGCATGATTCCCGGCACGATCCAAGTATATCAGGAATAATTGCATCGGAAAGCTCCCTCAGCTTTGCCAGCCAGCTTACAAAATTGGTGCTTTTTTGTATCAGAGAGAGCAGTTCACCGTTTTCAAGCCACTGTACCGGATCCCCGGCCAGCGGTGAAAATAAAAGTCCTTTTTGCCTTATAAAGGGCTCGAATGGTGCATGGGTAGCTATTACTGCCTCATGTCCGGCATCTTTCAAGCCTCTGCCAAGTGCCGCATACGGGTAGACATCTCCAAGGGTGCCGATTGAGACAAGAACTATCTTCATTTGATCATTGTTTTATCCGGGTAATACCTCTATATTAAGTGGCGCCACATAAAAGGGGGCTTTACTTCAATGCCCTGGTTTTCCTGCTTTTGCATATGCTCCAGTTCGTTAAAAAGCCTTCTGGCAGTGTATTTTTGATATTTTTTTCCTATTCCCCAAAAGCCTATGTTAAAGACACGGTATATTATTTTTTCAAACCACCATGACCGGCGGCGGAACTTTTCGGCTTTTATCCGGTTTTCAGCGGGAACCAAATGCCACATTTTGGGCACCTTTACCACCGGCCATGTCCGGGTGATATACTTTAAAGCTTCCATGCTTGCCAGCCCGGCTCCCAGCCACAGATTGGGGCACAGCTGGGCTTCGGGCACCTTTCTGTCTCGCCAGCGCACGAACCAGTCAATCCGCCACTTTCCCTCGGTTATATGCCACCGACGTCCGCACCTGTTAAGAGGGTTTCGCAAAAAGTGGTAGAGTTTTTTATAGCCCATTCCCGCCGGGGCCCCAAATAATGCCGCCGGGTCTACCACCTTTTTCATTCCGGGGGGATATGCTTCTACATAGCCTGTCATGCCGCTGGGCATAAAGGTAATGCCAAACACGCCTAGCTCCTGGGCTATTATCAGCGCATGGCAGCTGAAGGCTATATCTTTGGACTGGGCAAAATAAACGTCACAGCCTTTTATATACTGCCGGGTTTCTTCGAGGTTAAGCCTTTGTGTAACCGCTCGTACACTGGCTCCGGGGTTTATTCTTTTTATCTGACCGGCAATAACTTCTGCTTTTAATAAACCGAGGGCGTCGGCATAGCAGCCCGCGTCCCGGTTGATGTCACCCAAGCTGTAGCGCCTGTGATCTATTAAAGTGAAGTTGCCAATTCCAGAGCGAGCCAGCATTATGGCGATGGCGCCACCGGCAAACATGCCGTGGATGGTTATCCGGGCCTGCTTCAACCTTTCCTGCTGGCAGGAGGTCACAAGACCTGAATTAATATAGAAAGCCGTGTTGTAACCAAAGTCAACGTTTTGATTCATAAAATATCATTTTGGTTGCATGGATGCGTTTTTATTGCTACCCGGCAAGATTAAATATAACCGCCGTCGACATTGATAACCTGGGCCGTTATAAAACCTGCCTCCTCAGAGGCCAGAAATGAAACCAGGCTAGCTACGTCCCGGGGGGTGCCGAGCCGGGGTATTGCCTGGCGGTTTAGCACCTCCTTGAGGTGGTTTTCGGGAACCGTCTCAAGCATTTCGGTTTGAATGAGTCCGGGTGCAACCGCGTTTACGGTGATATTTCTTGAGCCTGCTTCCCGGGCAACACTCCGGGTAAAGGAAACCAGGCCGCCTTTGGATGCGGAATAATTGCACTGGCCGTAATTGCCGCGCTGGGCTGCAACCGAGGCAATGTTTATAATCCGGCCCCACTCCTGGTTTATCATCCTCCTTAATGCCTGCCGGGTGCATAAGAATGCCGCCTTCAGGTTGGTGTCCAGCACTTCATCCCAGTCTTTCTCTTTCATTCTCAAAACAAGATCATTTCTGACGGTGCCGGCATTGTTTACCAGTATATCAACAGTGGAAAAACAGCGGTTGACCTCACCAAACATGGCCTTTACAGCGGTGGAACTGGTAACATCGGCCTTTACAAGCACCGCGGTGCCTCCAGAACGGTTAATTTCTGCCTTTACCTCTTCTGCCTCCTTCTGGCTGGTATTGTAATTTATGGCCACACGGCACCCGCTCCGGGCCAGCTTTACAGCAATTGCCCGGCCTATACCTCTGGAGGCGCCGGTAACCAGCGCTACCCGGTTATTAAGTTCCATTTTGCTTAAACCGCCTGAAAATAAGACTGCAGTTTTGACCGCCCAGGCCGAATGAATTGGACAGGCAAACATCAAGGCTTTGCCGTCTTGATACATTGGGAACGTAGTCAAGGTCGCACTCCGGGTCGGGTGTCTGGTAGTTTATGGTCGGGGGTATGGTACTATTCAAAATACTCATCACCACCGCTACCGCTTCAACGCTGCCGGCGGCACATCCCAGATGTCCTATCATTGATTTGATTGAACTTACCGGCAGGCTATAGGCACCAGTACCAAACACCGACTTTATGGCCCGGGTCTCGGAAACATCGTTCAGTTTGGTGCCGGTGCCGTGGGCGTTGATGTAATCTACGTCTCCGGGGGAAATACCGGCATCCCTTAATGCAAGGCTCATGGCCCGGGCCCTTTCTGCCATGCCGGGGGAGGTTTCGCTGACGGCATCAAACGACCAGCCCGCGCCTGTGATTTCAGCCAGTATCTCAGACCGGCGGTTTTGGGCATGCTCCAGGGTTTCCAGTACCAGCATGGCCGCTCCTTCGCCGTAGACAAAGCCGCTGCGGTTAAGGTCAAACGGGCGGCATGCTTTATCCGGGTCTTCTTCCCGGGACAGGGCCCCGATGCGGCCGGTAGCGGCAATGGCCAGAGGGGTTATATTGGCACCGGCCCCGCCGGCTAAAATAAGGTCTGCATACCCCAGCCGTAACAGGTTATAGGCATTGCCGAGAGAGTCATTGCCGCTGTTGCAGGCACTGTTTATGCTGGTGTTTATGCCCTTTGCTCCCACTTCAAGGCCGACATGGGCAGGCACCATGCTGGCCCGGTACTTGCTCACCACCAGCGGGTCGACCCGGTTGGGGCCCTTGCGCTCGATAATGTTTGCCTGCTCTGCCAACAGTTCCGGCATGCCGCTGGTGCCGACAACAACACCGATCCTTTCAGGTTCCTCAACTGACATATCAAGCCGGGCATGGTCGGCAGCCATCCGGGTGGCGGCAATGGCAAACTGGGAACAACGGCCGGTCCGGTCGGCACGCTTCATCTTCATATAATTTACCGGGTCGAAGTCCTTGACCTCGGCGGCCACTTTTACCGGGAACTTCTCAGCATCAAAGTGGGTTATTTTGCCGATGGCGCTGGTGCCAGAGGTCAGTTTATGCCAGAACTCATCAAGCGTTGAGCCCAGCGGGCTTACCACGCCCAGACCGGTTATGACTACCCGGGGCATGTTACTCACCGGCTGAACCCTCCTTCCGGGCGATTTTGGTTTTTACATAATCAACAAAAGTTTTCATATCGTTTATTTCTGCCACTTCTTCATCGGGTATTTCGATGTCAAACTCCTCTTCGAGAGACACCAGTATCTGGACTCTGTCCATGGAATCGGCTTCAAGGTCTTCAAAGGTGGTATCGCCGCTAAAATCAGCCTCCTGTTTGCGGGTTACTCTAAGGGCGATCTGCTTTAGTTTTTCTTCGACCGGGTCTGGCATATTACCATGCTTCTCCTTTCGATGATGTGCTGAATTCGGCCGCTACCGAAAGCAAGAGTTCATTGTTTTGACTGCTAACCTGCACCTCGCAGGCAGCGTCCCTATCCGAAGGCCCGGGCGCATTATCATTTGCCTGTCCCTTTAGGAGAATCTTCTGGCCGGGCAGGACCGGTTTTTTGAAACGCGCTTCCAGAGAGCCGTTGTCGGTATAGTGCTTGCCGAATGTGCCCGCCAGAAACTCGTCTACCAGGCCCAGAACCAGCATACCATGTACAATTATGTTGCCGAAAGCCGTCTTGCCGGCAAAAAGTCTGTTAAGGTGCAGAGGGTTGTAGTCACCGCTGAAAAGGGCATAAGATTCTACATCCCTATGGGTAACCACCCGTGATACAGGAGGCAAAGCCCTGCCACAGGCATTAATGCTGCCGTTGCCGTATGTTTTATCTCCCGTGAAAGTAGAGTTCTTAACGTTTGAGCCGGGAAGCAGATAGGTCATGTGGCCGCAAATCACCTTTTGGTGATCGGGTTTCATGATCTCAAAAGAAACGGTTGCCAGCTTAACGCTGCCCCGGCTGATAACCCGGCTTATCCTTCCCTGGCATAAAAGCTCCTCTCCGGTGTAAACCGGCGACAAGCTGTTAATGAGGGCATGGGTATGGACGACACCCCCGGGTAGATTCAAGGGGCGGGTGAGGGCGATAAGCCCCTTGCCGGCAACGGCCACCGGGGACACCGGTGCTTGAAGGCTTTTGCCTCGGTGTTTCTGCCCCACAGCCCGGTTGTATGGCTCCAGCCAGCCTTTTTCAAGTATGATGCTGGTGCCGGGGAGTACATATCCTTTTTCCATTTTTGGTGCATCAGATAGCATAAACTTCGTTACCTGTTAGAAATAAGGATCTGTCGCTTATTATTATCATATCATTTTATTTGATTTACAAGCTTTGCCTTATATTAACCCGGTGTAGTTAAAGCCTAGATAATGTGTTTCCACATGAAGGGAAGGCGGGGTGTTTTACCCTGCTCTTCCTGCCTCTGCATCTTTTCCAGGTCCTTTTCCAAGGACTTAAGGGTAAATTGCCTTATTCTTTGACCAATTCCCAACCATTTGATGTTTACCGCCCAGTAGATGTACTTTGAAAAAATACGCGTCCGGCGGCGGAATTTCTTAACCCTGATGCGGTTTTCGGCAAGTTCGATCTGCCACATTTTGGGCGCCTTTACCCTTTTCCACTTGCCGGTAATATACTTAACAGCTTCAATGCTTGCCAGGGCAGTACCTGTCCAGACCGCCGGGCACAGCTGGGTAAGGGTGTTTTCTCCACGGCACCATTTTTTGAACCACTCAATTCTCATTTTACCCTGAGTGATATGCCAGCGCCGACCGCTTCTGTTTACCGGGTCCCCCTGGAATTCTTTTAGTTCATCGTAATTTAAACCTTTGGGGCCGCCGAACATGTCGGTCGGATCATATACGCGGGGCAGACCGGGTGGAAACACCATGATGTAGCCCGCCATGCCCATGGGCATATACGAGATAGCCATGACCTTTTTCTTCTGGGCGGCTATCAAAGAGCAGGTGGAATAGGCAAGATCGTCGGCTTCGGAGAAATATACGTCGGTTTCGTCTAGCAGTGTCTTTAACTCTTCAAGGGGTATTGCCCTATTGATACAGGTTATATTTGCTCCGGGGTTTATGCGCAGAATTTCATTTTTTATCACTTCAGCTTTGTACTGGCCCAGGGTATCGACAAAACAGCCGATCTGGCGGTTGATGTTAGTGATTGAATAGGTGTCGTAGTCTATCAGGGTAAAGTTTTCAACCCCGCTTCTTGCCAGCATAATAGCTATCACACCGCCGGCACCGCCGGTGCCGGCAATGGTTATTCTCGCCTCCCTTAAACGCTGCTGCTCGGAGGGAGAGAACAGCCCCAAATTGATACTGAAGGCCTGGTGGTAGTTGAAATGATTATCATTCATATATTTAGCATCGTATCAAAAATTTTTTCAAGCAACACACCTCGACCTGATTATAGGCAAACTACTGAGGCCGGGAAATATGTTTCAGGGCGCTTTCCTCTAACACCCTGATAATGTTTTGCAGCCTGCTTTTTTCTATGCCGGCCTCAAGAAAGGTAAAGCCATCACCCATCTGGCTGTTTGATATATTTTCACCCGGACACCTGTATACGATAAAAGTGCCCAGCTTTGGCTGGAGCAGTTCAGACCGGCGGGCAATAAGTTCTATCTCATCAGCAGAATACCACCCCTCTTTTTCCCTGAACTCAATTACCATGTCCGGCCGACACAATACATTAACGTCGTTAACAAGCGCAAGATTAAGGGGGTTATCGTCCATATAAACCAATAAATAGCCATCACCCAAAACATTTTCAAGCTCACTTAACGGTAACCACTCCCTGTTTTGACTCGGTTCATGAGCTATCCACCTGGCCACATGATGCCTTGCTTTAACGGAAACGTACTTTCGAAAATGTTTAGAATATACAATAAAATCAGGAACAGAAAATGAATTGAAGTCAAAACGGTGGCGAAGTGACAACACCTTTGATTCCTCTGGAGGAATAACTGGTTTTACGTCAAGATGCATTACATAACCCTGGGCATGACCAAAAGATCCAATGATAGTGGGGGCAAGCACCCTTAGAAACTGCCTGGCATCTAATTTTTCAAGTATTGATACCTCCAGCCAGTCTTCATACATTTCATAAAAACTGGTATCAAAGATCTTTTTGACTTTTTCCTTGCTTATGTTTTCAAACTTTTCCATGCTTATATCATCGGCTATTAAATCAAAAAGAGGTTCCCATAAAATTTTTGCCATGCCTTTTGAAGGGTCTTGAACGAACCAACTAATCCCATCTGGGAAATTAACTTCATCCAAATCAAGTTGAGTTTTAAGGTTTTCGATGCTTTCATTTAAACTGTGCGCAAGCTGGTATGAAGTATCTAATTCTTCATTGAACAAATCTAAAATGAAGCTTTTACGCGTTTCATTGAAAAGCTCGTAAAATCTAACCTTGTACTCCGCAGAGATTACCGTTTTGTTTTTCGTTACCATGATTTCAGGATTGTTGTTAATGTAATTTTTCAATTCATGTAATTTGTTTTGCCACATAAGAGACATCGAGAACCCTCCAGTTATATACAATTGTAATAATATTTTATTTTAATAATTTCCCGGTAATTAAACTCCGCATAACCGCCAGCAATATACACAGCAAACCGGCTGCATAGGCAAGGTAGTATTCAAATTCAAAGCCAGAAGTTGCAACGACGATAAACACAAAATCATATACAGTTTCTTTTCCTTGGAGTGGCATCCCGTACTCAGCAGTACGGCTGGAAATCAGATAATAAGCGCCGAGTGCATAACCCACCCAGGCTGCACCCACAAGCCCCAAAATTAATTTGCCAGCCAAACCCCGCAACCAGGAACTGGCAAAAGCCAGCGCAATGCTTCCGGCAAGAAAAATACGCGCCAGCGCAATCTGATAATCCGGAGTTACATCTTCCATATAATGTTCTACGTGTGGACCTTCCGGAATACCCCATTGAAAAATTTCTATTACCATACCGATAGCCGATGGTTGCCCGGGAGCCGGCTCGATGCGTGACGTCCACCAGGGGCCCATGAATGATACAACCATCATAATTACAGCAGATAATAATAGCGCATTAAAAAACCAGAATCGCCAGCTTTTAAGCATGCCCGAATACCCGCTCGTTAAATTCATGCGGTATAATATTATTATATTACCACTATTGTAAATGAGGCGGTTAATAACACCGCCTCATTTACCAAAATTAAGACGCTGTCTTTAAACTATGCGCAACCGAGAATTGCTCTTTTTACCATAGCTCTTGCAATCTGAATTTTCCATCGATTGTGTGCTAGGCCCATAGCATTACGTACCGCCTCGGCAGCGGCCGCATCGGCATTGGATTCATTTATAGATTGACCGCGGATTGAATCCTCAGCCCCGGTTGCCCGCCTGGGATTGGGGGCAACGGCCCCCATGCAGATTCGAGCTTCTTCACCGCCAATGGCAGCAGCAGCATTGGCTACCGGGAAGTCAATTGATTTTCTAAGGGCAAATTTCACAAATGCACTCTTTACACCTGAAGCAGGTTGCGGCACCTGAATTTCAGTGACAACCTCGTCACTTTCAAGTACTGTAGAGCCAGCGCCACTCGGACTAACTTTCACGGTGAAAAACTCATCAATCGGAATGGTTCTTTTGGAAGTTACAACATCGGCGTTCAGGGCCACCAGGGCCGGTGCCATATCGCTTGGATGAAATGCCAGGCAACCCGCCGCTGCTCCAAACACAGAGTGGAATTTGTTCTGCCCGGCAGTTGCGTAACACAGTCCTGTTGTGTCTTTCCGTGCACAATTAAAAATATTGTCTTTTTTCCAGTAATACCAGCAGCGGTTGTGCTGGCAAAGGTTTCCGGCTATGGTGCCCATAACCCGGATATGTGGAGATGCGGTTTTATGCGCTGCCTGGGCAAGAGCTGTGTATTTTTCCTTTACTATCTCGTTATTGGCTATATCGTCAAGCAGGGTTAGAGCACCTATTTTTAAGACATTTCCGTCTTCTTCTATATAGTTCATGCTTGGCGAAATAGATTTCAGGTTCACAACCACATCAGGGTATTCGGGTAGTATCTTTAGCCGCAACACACCGACCATGTCGGTACCACCGGCATTTACACAGGCTTTACCTCCATTTCTTCCCAGGATCGATACAGCTTCATCTACGCTTTTTGGGTTAACATGATTGAATTTATGCAATTTCATCTTTTTTCAGCCTCCTATATCTTCCCAAGTGCTTTTAGCACCCGGTCCGGTGTAGTTGGGAAGTGGGTAACGCGCTTGCCAGTAGCATTAAATATTGCGTCACTGGTAGAAGTAGCCATCAACGCGCCAACAACTTCGCTGCAGCCACTCATACCATAGGCCCCATAGCCCATACCGGTCTCTATAATTATCTGTTCCATTGGGCCTTCAATGTCGTTAAAGGAAAACCACTTGTAGTCAATCAGGTTGTCATTTATCTGGAATCCTGTCTGAGTGTCGTAGAGAACTTCTTCGTTCCTGGAGTTGCCTATACCCATATAGGAGCCACCATATTGCTGGCCCTTTACCGACTCAGGTGTAACGCATTTGCCGACGTCGTTGACGTTAACAACCTTTTTGATGATAACTTCACCGGTTTCGGTGTCGACTTCTACTTCCATGAATGTAGCCTGCCGCAACAGGTTCCAAATTTCCATGCCGTGCCGCCGGTTGGCCGCCCATCCGATTGCAGGGTCGTGGAATTGCCAGTCGGCCTGGCATACCTCATAGAAGGTCTTCTTATTATCCGGATTGGCTTTTTCAAAAACTACGCTGTCTTTTACTTCCAGGTCATCGGGTGTTAATCCCGGGAATATTTGTCTTCCACCAGGGCCGGTCGGCTCAGTACAGATTTCAAGCAGTTTCTTTTTGCAATTACGTGCAGCTTCCACCAGAAATACAGAACTGCATATCAGCCCGCAGGAGCCCATGCCCTGTTTCAGTTCAAATTTAACATCATCAAAGGGGCGAATTTCAACGTCATCGTATTTAGCCCCAAGTTCATCAGCTACAATCTGACAGTATGAAGTTTCCCCGGTCCAGCCACCGTCTGAGTGGCGTGCAATCAGTTTTACCGAGCCTTCGGTTCGCTGGATGGCAACGCATGCCTGGTTAGGCTGAAAATAAGTATTGGGGTCGACTTCCCAGTTGTGAGAAAAAGCAAGCCCAATACCATGGTACCTGCCATTATCCAGTTTTTTCTCTCCTGGCAGGTGCCACTTTTCATCCCATCCGATTGCTTCTTTACCGGCTTCAATGACTTCTTTCAAGCTGTCACGCGTCCAGCCGTACTGGGCTTTAACATTTTCGTTTATCCACTCCATGCTATTGCCATAGCAACCGTCATTCTTGAGGGCTACTTCAGTCATTGGCATTCCCAGTTCTCCGGCAACAATTGAATAGGGTAAATTAAGCCCGCCGCATTCCTTCATGCCATGGCGGTAGCAGGATTTTGGACCTTTGTTGACATAAGGCACAATTACCGTATCGTAATAATTGGGAACACCGGTGCCTTTACCGACTTTAAAGGGGAAGTCAATGGTGGATCCATAGTCCAAAGATTTAAGAGCGGTAATTGTACCGTCATTTTTAAAACCGACTTCCATATAATGCACCGCTTCATCATAGCCACGGTTTTCAAAATGGCTGCGGTCAAGAATGTGCTTAACCGGTTTTTGAGCCCTTTTGGCAAGCCATGCTGCAGTTAAAGGATAGTTGCAGTACCATGTATTCCAGTTGGGGCCACCAAACTGTGCGCCCTGATACAGCGAATGTACATGTATTTTGTTTGCCAGAGTATACTGGTTAACAGGCGGAGCAACTCTTACGAAGTATCCGACTGGAACCCATTGATGGTACCCGGCAAGCCGCATTTGAGCCGGGTTGGGTGTCTGGTTATGCACCCAGATGTCCAGGTGGTCCCCTCTCCATACTGCAATGCAGGAAAGGGCTTCAACCCCGCCCCAAGTGTCTTCTTCATCGATGTAGGTAAACTTGACAATGTTATCTGCTTCCTGCATGCCCTTTTCCACATCGCCCAGTTCATGTTCGATGACCCCCTCGGCGCTACGGATATTGGTATCAATATCCCGGTGGGCTTCAAGTATAACGTCATCTTTGGCCGATTGTTCATAGTCTAGCTCAAAGGGCAATATTTCCCATTCGATTTCAACCAGTTTCATGGCCTCGTCTACCGTCTGTTCATCGACTGCGGCGATGGCAAAGCCCATGGGGCAGCCTGCCCAGTGGGCAATTTGATTTAGCGGATGCTGATATTGTGCAGACCATCCCCATGATGGGTATTCAAATTCATAGGCTAATTCGGGGTCATCATAACGAAGCACCGCATGTACACCCGGATAAGCCTCGGCTTTGCTGGTGTCCATACTTACAATCTTTGCGTGTGCATAGGGAGATTCAAAGGTCTTGGCTATAAGCATGCCCGGCAGGTACACATCCCTTGTAAACAGGGCCGTGCCTGCTGCCTTTTCCAGGCCATCTTTTCGCTTCAGGCCTGCCTTACCAACGTAATTAAACTCTTCTCTGGTATGATACGGTTGCTCTGGCATTATTCTCCTCCTTGTTGCAGGATTTCTGCGGCTTCCTGAACTGCCGGTATGTGCTGCGGGTAGGTGCCGCAGCGACACAGGTTACCTGCAAGCTTGTCGCGTATATCTTCTACGGTCGGGTTTGGGTTCATGTCAAGAAGCGCCTTTGAAGTTACTATGAAACCCGGTGTGCAGTAACCACACTGCATGGTATAGTGTTTTACATAAGTATCAATCAATGGATGCTTCTTCTGGGCTAGCCCCTCGGACGTCTCCATGTTGGCCCCGTCAAACTCTCTTGCCAGAGCCATGCAACCCAGAATTGGCTTACCTTCAACAATTACAGTACAGGAGCCGCATGCACCCCATCCAGTGCACATATCCTTAAGTGATAAATATCCGCACTTTTCACGCAGTACATCATGCAAAGTTTCCTGAGGGTCTACCTGTAAAACGTACTGATGGCCATTTACGGTATAGGTAACCACCCGGTCGAGTTCATCTTTGATTTCTTTATCATCCGGGTGCTCTGATTCAAAGTGGTTTTTTAACTCATCGAGTGAATCAAACTCTTCATTGCACACCGGGCAAACATATTTGGTTGCTGTTTCCGTCGCTGTTTGTGTGACGGTCGTCCCCGGCGCAGTGGTTGTAACAGTGTCTGTTTTGGTTACGGTTTTGGTTATCTCTTTTTCTTCACCACAGGCGGTGAGGATAAAAGCAGAACCAACGGCAGTTCCTCCAACCACAATTCCGGCATCACGCAAGAACTGCCGTCTTGAAATGTTTTTTGGATCTTTGTTTCTTTCATGTGGCATAATTTGTTCTTTTGAACTCCTTTCTTAATTTTTAAATCACATGCTGTTTTTACTTTATAGTTCTATCTTCACCTCCTTGTGTTTGTATTTAAGCTCTTAATTTGGAGTGCTAAAAACAGGTTATTCTAAATTTTTTATGGTTCGGTTTAAATGCCGCTCACCATTCACTTCCTCCCACATATCAACCAGCTGACAAAGAAAACCGTCATAGCATTGCCCGGGAGCTCGGCTTTTATCCAATTTGGCTTTGGTTGATTTTCTGAGGCCAATGGTGGAACGCGGATTCATTTCACCCATATTAATTCACCACCTTTCAAATTATTGCTTTATCTGGTATAAACCGGACCCTGCCGTAACCCCGATTACGCCCAGGGCTAAAGCACACGGGAGGGGGAGGTCAATCATATTTAAGCCGGTGGAAACGCCTGAATAACCCCGGCACCCCGGTTTCCCCCGGCAGGATCCGGCGGAATATTTTTTACCTGAACCAATCATAAATTTTCGTGTCAAATTTTTATTTAGAATTATTTCATCCTCTTCCAGCGTTTTTGGCACGATGAGTTCTCAATAAAGATCTCGCCCTGGCAATTAGCTCCATCTGGTGAACGGGTTTTACCATATAATCACTGGCCCCCAGCTCAAAAGCTGCAACAAGCCTCTTTTCATCCTTTGAATAAGCCATCATGATCACCGGAGCATTTGAGTAAGCGCGAATATTTTCAAGCACACCGTTTCCTTCCATGTCGTCAAAAAAACTGTCCAGTATTACAATATCCGGATTTTTGTCTTTAACCAGCTGAATACATTCATAGCCAAAATATGTCGTTTCAATACAGGCATCCGGGAAACAAATATTGAAAGCTCGCACCACGTTTCCTTGAGTCTCTTTATCCTTCAATGCAATCAATACCAATAATTTCTCATCCATCAATATCAATTCCAGGTTTTGTTGCGTAAAAGGATATCAGAGTTATATAAGAAAGCCCGTGATTAAATGCAGAGTAATATTATGATTTCGTTATAAGAATATAATAATATTCTTATTGATACAGAAAAGAAGAAGTAAAATGGTTAAGAAAAGAGGTAATAACCAATTCCGGGGCTTGTCTTTATAATTTTGGGGTTAGCGGGGTCCTTTTCAACTTTCTTTCTTAAGTTTCGCAAGTAAACCCGAATTGCTTCGGAAGAACCAGGGTAGTCACCCTCCCACAATTTTTGAGCAATGCTTGCGTAGGTGACTGTTTTTCCCCGGTTTCTTGCCAGATGAAGTAAAATAGTAGCTTCGGTGGGTGTTAAAGAAATATTTTGGTGCCTGCTTTCCAGTTTGCGCATCTGAGGGAAAAAATTATACGTTCCGATTTTTATAAAACTTTCCGATTTTTCCGGCGAATAAAGCAATCTCAATGTAGATTTGAGCCTGGCGAGTAATTCCATCTGCCTGAAGGGTTTTGTTATGTATTCATTGGCACCCATTTCAAGGCCACTAACAACATCAGCTTCCTGTTCGCTTACAGTTAAAATAACCACCGGGACATCGGAGAAGAGTCTTATTTGCTTTAGAACTTCAAAGCCGCTAATGTCCGGCAAGCCCAGATCGAGAACAACCAGGTCTGGCTGCTTGGTTTCCACCAGGTCCAGCCCATGTTGTCCCAGGCGGGCAGAATTTATCTCGACACCCGGCCACCCCACCCGGAGAGTGAGGCTTATTACGTTGATTATTTCCGGATCATCATCGATTATTAAAATGTTCATAATAAATTTTGCCGGTTGAACTGTTTTAACGGTATGGAAAAGTAGAAACAGCTACCATTAGATTTTCCGGTTTCAAATTTTAGATCACCGCCGTGCAGCTCAACCAGCATTTTTGAGAGGGGTAAACCCAAACCAAGGCCACCGGTAGAACTGTCTCTCTTTACCCCTTTGTAAGGCTCAAACAATAATTCCAATTCACTTTCTTTTATACCCGGACCCTGATCTTTAACATAAAACATTATATTTCCGTTTTCACAACCAACTTCAATTGTAATCGTGCCTCCGGGTGAATTGAATTTTATGGCATTGTCTACAAGATTGGTAATGACCTGGTTAATTCTCCCCTCATCTGCATATGCAAATGGAAGGTTGTCATCAATTTTCAATTTTAATTGCTGGTTTGCCTTATGCACCAGCGGTTTTATATCTCTAACAAGTTCTTTTAACATCTGGTACAGGTTGATTTCGTTGCGATCAAGTTCAAGGAGTCCAACTTCACCTTTGGAGACATCCAGCAGTTCATTGATTCTATGCTCCAGCCTCAAAGTGCTTCTTCTGGCAGCCAGGGCAAATTCTCTATTCGCACCTGAAAGATTTTCGGCTAAATGATCATTTGCAACAACCAGTGAAGTAAGCGGGGTTTTTAGTTCGTGGACAATTGATCTCGTATATCTCACCCTTTGTTCGCTAACGGCTTCGATCTCCCGTCTTAATCGTGATTCTTCCTCGTAGAGATCTTTGTATTTTTTTTCTGCAAGTATTCTTTGCTCCATTTCTTTTTTTAGCTGTTCAGTTCTCTTTTTTACCATGTTTTCAAGATTCTTTTGATATGTCTTCAGTTCACCTTCGGCGTGTTTCCTGGCGGTAATATCTACTGCTGATACAAATACCCTGGAAAGAGTTTGCTGCTGTTCATGCGGGACGGAATAATGGATTAATACAACCCTGCCATTCCCTTTTGCTGTACAAATATTGCTCTCGAATGCAATTTCATTTTCACCTCCGGCAAGCGAAGCCAATATGTGTTGATAATTTTGGTAGCCGGATTCTTCGGTGTCACCAGCGCTTTTAATTTTCTCCGATAGTTCTAAAAAGCTGCTTGTTTCAAATAGGCGGTGCGCAGCAGCATTGACGTCCATTATCTTATTTGGTATTTCAATGCAATATTTCACTGCATCAAGATTTTCTTTAAAGTATCGGTTAAAATCTGTTGTTCCCCTGGCCTTCAGTTTTTCGATAAAATACTTTACTTCGGTATAATCGAGCTCCCACATTGCAACAGGCGCTCCCTGAAATAGGGTGTGCCATTTTTGTTCGGATTCCTGCAGTTTTAACTCTGCCGTCTTTCGGTCGGTAATATCAACTAAAGATGCAAACACCCTGGCCCATGTTTGCTCATAACCCGGAGCAATAGCAAAACGGGTGAGAATGTAGCGCCTATTGCCCCTGGTTGTTTGCACGGGCTCTTCTTTGGTAAAACTCGTGTGCCCATGTGCCAGCCTGACAAAATCATCCATTAAAGCTTTGTAGTTATCGGACCCTTTGAAAAAATACTTTCTTGATTTTTCCCAGTAATCCTCAAAAGTGTCTTCATCGTCAAGCTCCCAAAGATCACGGTGCCCTTTGTTAAAACGGACCATTTTTGATATTCTGACAGCCCTGATATACGCTTCCATGTTTTCATCGAAATACTTCTTAAAATCTGTTACTCCCTGGCTTTTTAAACTGTCGAAATATTTCTTCAGTTCAGAATAATCTAGCTCCCACAGGGCAATAGGTGCTTCTTCAAAAATAGTCTGGTATTTTTCCTTCTCATCAGCAAGTTTATTTTCAAGTTCTTTTCTTTCAGAAATATCTCGGAGGTATATAACATTGGCAAGCCGGTCTTTATACCTTGTAACAGCTGAAGTAAGTTCAACATCTATATATGAGCCGTCTTTGCATACAATATTAATTTCATATAACCCGGGAAGCGATTCCCCCTTCATTTTTCTGCGGTGTCTTTCAAGGGCGGCTTGTCGGTGTTCGGGTGATATAAAGTCAAAGCCGGCCCTGCCGATTAACTCATCCTTGCTATATCCAGTAATACGCACAAATTGGTCGCTGGCAAAGGTAATAACGCCTTCTTTGCCTTCGATATCCTGCACCATCAGAATGCTTTCACCGACTTCAGAGCTCAGGTCAACAAGAGCGCGGTATCGCTCTTCGCTTTCTGCAAGTTCTTTTTGCCTGGCATGTTGAGTTTCAAGGTGTGAAAGGCAGTTTATTATTTCATCATACATGTCTTTGTAGCTGGAATGAGCCGTCGCAGGGTCATAATAACAATTTTGAAGAATTTTTCCTCGCCAGATCACATACGGATGCGTTTTTAGAACTTCCTTTAAAATATCCGGTTCGAACCTGGTAAGGTCATACTGGCATACTGCAATGCAGGCAGAAGTTTCAAAAAGGCCTGATTTGAGGTTTGCTTCGTATTCGGCCAGTTTGTCTGAACCGGGCATATTCTTTATGGCCCAGCTCATCTCACCGGTAGCCCGCAGGGCATCATAGCCTTCATCCATGGCTTTACGGGTTTCATTTTGAAGAAGGCTTATGGTCCGGCCCGAGTCGAAGCAACCATCTATGAGATACACGTCTTTTGAATCAAGTATTGCGAGTTGTCCATTCAAGAGGTGGCTTTTGATATCAACACCATTCAATGCCAAATGCTCTCTGATTTCATCAGCTGTATGATAATCAGTAATATACAGGCATTTTTGATTCGAAGTAAGGCCTGAATGGATAAAAGAGGCAATACTTAAAAGCCAGTCATCATGACTTTCATGCAAAAGACACAGATGGTCGCCGGGTTTAAGAGTATTCATTTTGACATCCAACAACCTGACCCCTTAAATATAATACCCCTGCTCTTTATAAATCTTATACTAAAAGACTGTATTATAACATGTCAATACCATGTGCTTGACATAACTAAAAGGCCGGCTAATTGCCGGCCTTTTAGTTATTCTTAAGGAGTTATAATTTTAATCTGCGCCCGGTGCACCCTCTCCATAGGTCCATTCGGATTGTGGGGCCTCAACATGACACCCGGCACATTCATGTTCAACGGTGTGCCTCCCCTCATGCCCCAGTGGAATTATGTGGCAACTAAAACAGTGGCCATAATCCAGTTCCAGGGAGTGCGGTGTTTCCGGAGGATTACCCCCGGGAGCTAATGTGGCGGTAACAGTCTGTGTTACGGTGGTTTCGATAGTCGAGGTGACTGTTGAGGTTTCGGTTTGAGTGACCGTTTGTGTGGTTGTCTCTCCCTGAACGCATGCGCCAATAACCAACGCTACCATCACCAGAGTCAGGGAAATTACAGTGAACAAAAACCCTTTTTTCATGCTTTGTCTCCTTTATATTTGTCAATCTATTTTAGATATTCGAACGCAACTCATTACAAAAACTGTTACCAGATTAATTACTATCATTTCCTCTATCTATATTACATACACATCGGCAAAATAATACTTATAAATATTTGTTTATTATAGTATATACTGCTCAACATTTCAACAATTATTTGTTAGTATAATCAACTTATTGGAATATATTTAAAAATATCCTGAAATATTGCAGGCTGTATTAGGTTGTATAGCGCTCATTCTTCTGATTTGTAATACTGTCGGCCTAAGGATATAATAAATAAGTTTACTGCTATTTCTGAAATATTTGCAAAGTATTTTAAAATTTATAAAGAAAGGAGATAGGTCACACTTACATGAAAAGGGTTGTCTTTATTTTAATCAGCCTGTTACTGGTTTCCAGCATGGCCGGCTTAGCAGCGTGCGGCAGCAACGGCGAGCCGGACCCGACTCCTACACCCACGCCAACACCCTCACCGACTCCTACACCGACGCCTACGCCTACACCGACTCCTACGCCGACACCGACGCCGACGCCTACGCCTACACCGACTCCTACACCTACACCGACTCCTACACCGACCGAACCTGTTGGGCCAAAAGAACCCACTGCTGAAGACGCCATGCCGATCACCTCTCATCCCGGTGGACCGGGTTATGATAACCTGTGTATGATCTGCCACATGCTTGGCGGCACCGACCCAGTTCCGGACGATGGCTTCCATTCAGATTTTCCTCAAGACGAGTGCTATGATTGCCACGCCCTGGAATACTAATGTATCTTAGTAGCTAAATAATTAGAGGTCTGCTTTTACAAGGCAGACCTCTAATTATTATATACTTTTCAATTAATAATCAGGTTTACAGGTTTTATACAAGTATTCACTCGTATTATAATTAGATATAATATACATATCATAAGTAGTATCGGGGGGGCAGGATAATATGTTTAACCATTGTCCGGGCCAGGACAGCCGAAACCTAAAGGCAGACCTTTTTAATTGCCCGAAATGCAGTAGAAGCGTTGAAATTTTCTCCGATGAAACACGAATTAAGTGCAAACTGTGCAAAAACTGGGTATACCGGGAAAAAACACCGTCTTGTGCGGACTGGTGCACAAGTGCACGCGAATGTTTTGAGCAAAGATTTCCCCAAGGGGGTGAAAAGGGTGAATAAACAATCCTGTTAACCCAACATAAATATTTATGCCTGTGTATTTATCCTGCTGGTAGAATGGTGGCAAATAGCTGATGGATAATGAAAGTTTGAGACTGCTTGAATTTACGCAGATTAAAAATATCATTTCCGGTTATACAAGCTTTGCAAAAAGCAAAAAATTAGTTTTAGATATTAACCCTTCCATTGAACAGGAAGTTATTAATCATCGGCTAATGCTGTCCGCTGAAGCAAGACGCTTACTTAAGGTGGAACCTGCATTTTCACTTGAAGGCACAAAAGATGTAACACAACCGGCCGACAGTGCTTCACGTGGTAAAACACTTGATCCGCAGCAATTTCTCGATATCCAACATTCATTGAGCATATGCCACAGGACGAAAATATTTTTTGAGCGCAGGGAAAACGACTTTCCTTTGCTTTCAGGCCTCGCAAGAAATATGAATGAATTGGGCTACATACAGAAAGAAGTATCTCGCACTATTAGCCCCGGGGGCGAAGTTTGCACTGATGCTTCGCAACCCCTGAAATATATCAGGAATCAGCTAAAAATCGTTCGTGATGAGCTTTTACGAAAACTGGATTCTATAGTCAAGTCGAATGAATCTCAAAAAGTCCTTCAAGAGCCGATAATAACCCAGCGAGAAGGACGGTATGTAGTTCCAGTAAAAATTGAACACAAGCGTGAATTCAAGGGAATTGTACATGATGTTTCAAATACCGGTGCAACTGTTTTCATCGAGCCCTGGAGCACGGTAGATACAGGAAATGAGCTTAAGCAACTGGAGTTAGAAGAGTCCAGAGAGATTGAAAGAATACTATCTCTTTTGAGTGGCAAAATAGGAAGCCAACGGAATGAAGTTAAACAAAATATTGACATTCTTGCTGAAATCGACCTTGAAATGGCAAAAGCTAAATTTGCTGTTAACACAGGTTCTTTAGAACCATGTATAAATGATTTTAAAAAAAGCAGGTCCCTAAAGCTGGTTAAAGCCCGCCACCCGCTCCTCGGATATAAGGCCGTACCATTAGACCTGGAAATAGGCAGTTATGCTACATCTTTTATAATCACCGGACCAAATACGGGTGGTAAAACAGTTGCACTAAAAACAATTGGTCTTTTGAGCTTGATGGTTCAATCCGGCCTTCCAGTACCCGTAGACGCTTCTTCCCAGTTTCCAGTTTTTGACAACATTTTTGCAGACATTGGAGATGAGCAAAGCATAGAAAATACATTATCATCTTTCAGCTGGCACATTAGTAATATCAGCCGCATTTTAAAACAGGCATCAAATCAAAGCCTGGTGCTACTGGACGAGCTGGGAACAAGCACCGACCCGGTGGAGGGTTCTGCCCTGGCAGCAGCGATAGTTAATTATTTAGCCGATGAAAATATAACCACCGTCGTCACCAGCCACTTTAATGAGTTGAAAGGCCTTGCGCATTCAAACAGCAAAATGCAAAATGCCTCTTTTGAATTTGACCCCGAAACATTTGCCCCAACGTTTCGGCTAATAACCGGCATTCCTGGCGGCAGCAACGCACTTATTACCGCTTCCCGTCTTGGTATACCTCCGGATATTATCGATGCTGCAAAAAACCGGCTGGCTTCACCGGCTCACAACCTTGACCAGTTGCTGATTGAGATAGCAAATGAAAAAGCAAAAGCTGCAAAATTTAGCCGGGATGCCATGTTTGAAAAACAACAAGCAGAATACGCTCGCGCTGAACTGGAAAGACGGCTTGAGGAAATCAAAAAGGCAGAGGAACAAATACTTGACGAAGCCAGAGACAGGGTCGTTAAAGAAGTAACCAGCCTTTATAATGAAATTAAAGAAACCACCAGCCAGTTAAAAAAGAGCCGTTCAAAAAGCCAGCTGAAGCACGCAAAGGCAATTGCAGAAAATTCTCATAAAAAAATCAGGTGTCTAAATCTAAATACGAATGATACTGATGATGGTGAAGAATTTCACGAAGGTGATTTAGTATGGTTAAAAGATATGGAGGTAGAAGCTCAGGTTGTTTCGATCAATCCAGCAACCAGTCAGCTTACCGCCGAATCAGGATCCATGCGATTTACGCTGGATATGAAGAGAGTTACTAAAGTTTCACCAGGAAGCAAGACATCAACCAGGCCCGTTATCAAAAAGCCATCCACTGCGCAAGCACAGCGCGCACCCTTAGAGCTTGATTTGCGCGGAAAAAGAGCCGAAGATGTAGAATGGATTCTTGAAGAATATATAAGCAAAGCCTTGATGAGCAACCTTGAAAGTGTACGCATAATACACGGACATGGCACGGGAACATTACGCCAGATAGTCAGAGCCTACCTGTCCGATAATAAACTCATAAATTCAATAAAACCTGGCAATTTAAATGAAGGCGGTGACGGTGTTACCGTGGTGACTTTTAAATGAATGACAAGTTTAATATTTCTACTAAAAACCTGAATCGAAAACGTATTGCTCCTTTCCTTGAGCAATTTCAAAGCAATATCAGCAAAGGCGTGTCCATTTATTCTTTGCCACCTGCATCTATCTCGGAGGTTGAAAACAGCCTGAAGCATAGTACTTTTCTCGATTACATTCCTGAGGAAGCTTTAGCTAAAATGAAAAAATCGGATACTGGATTTGCTTTATTTATTAACACAGGGTCAGACAATGCCGAACATATGCTAATCATCCCTCCAGTGCCATTTAACAAATACTACTTCACCGAAACGATTGACGTTAAACCCTTTGTACACGCAATTGACATTGACTATGTTATAGCCATTGTTCTCGTAAGGCTCGGTAGGTATACCCTGGGTGTAGCCAGAGGTGAGGAACTTTTAACTGGAAAAACCGGTAGCGGCCTGGTTCATGGCAGGCACCGTCAGGGAGGCTCTTCAGCTAAAAGGTTTGCCCGGCATCGCCAGATGCACGCGCTGCTGCGCCAAGGCCTCGAGGAGATGGGCCTGCGCTACCTGAGCCAGGCCGGGCACACGCTGCCGATGCTCAACTGCGTCGCGGTGCCGGAGGCGGGG
>PUOQ01000012.1 GCA_003552785.1 Dehalococcoidia bacterium | reverse complement strand
GAACTGGTGTTTATTGAAGTAAGGGGCAAAACAGGCCAAAGATTTAGCAGCCCTCAGGAATCAATCGATAAAAACAAGAAATACAAGCTTGCTGCTCTTGCCCAGGTTTACCTGCAGCAAAACCACAATCTGCCGGAAAATTACCGGATCGATATAGTTGGTATAACTTTCAATGATAGCGGCAGTGTCGATAACATCGAGCATATTATCAACGCTATCGAAAGTTATGACCAATTTTAACCTTGCCTGCCTGTTTGTGTTAAAATATCTCACCTTACTATTACTAATACTAATATGGATACTAATAATTCAAAATCAGCACCGGGCGATTTATTGCGCATTATAGACGCCAACATAAATCGCATCGGAGAGGGTTTACGAGTTCTGGAAGATATCGCAAGAATGCACTTTAACGATACCGTACTTTCCAGTCAGCTAAAGGATATGCGTCACAGTCTTCAAGATATTCCATATTCTATAAAACTGAAAACTCTTAATCATCGCGATGCAGCCGGCGACGTAGGCGCTTTTTTGGAAACAAGCACACATCACACGGAAATGAGTCTGTATAATTTTATTGTCGCCAATTCTAAAAGAGTTCAGCAGGCAACCAGAGTTGTCGAAGAAATAGCTAAAACTGAATCTATCGGCATTGACAGCGATAAATATAAAAAGGCACGCTTTGAACTTTATACGCTTGAGCGTGATATGCTCTCAAAGTTTATGCGGCAGGGTAAACAAAGCAGGATTAAAGGCCTTTGCGTTGTTATCGACTCAAAAGCCTGCCAGGTTCACGCCCCTGTTCAGCTGGCCCAAACAATAATAGATTCCGGTGCTCAAATCATTATGCTCAACCGCAGGAAAATGACAGACCGTTATGCCCTTGAGCTTGCCTTTAACCTGAGTGATGCCTGCGCCAAGTCTAATACCCTCTTTATAGTTGATTCCAGGGCAGACATCGCCGGGTCTAGTTCTGCCGATGGATTACTGCTTGGAAACAATGATTTGAGCATAACAGCCGCCCGCAACTGCCTGCCTTTTGAAGCTGTTATCGGTATCGAGGTTTTTAAACCCCGGCAAGCTGCTGAAGCGGCATCTGCGGGTGCCGATTTCATTAGCACCGGACCCTTGCTTGATACCGACAAGGATAATGAAGGTGCCAAAATAGATGTCGATACTCTAAAAGCGATTAGAAGCTCTACTCACCTTCCTCTGGTTGCTTTCGGAGGCATAAACAGGGATAATATAGACCTTGTTATTTCATCCGGTGCTGATTCCGTTGCTATTGCCAGTTCGGTAACATGCGCTTCAAACCCGGCAGATTCAATGCGTGAGTTGTCCGATTATTTCAGATAAAACCATTGATAATTAATGACCTGAAAAACTTAACCGGGTCATTAAAATATAATTCTAAGGAGGTATTAATTTGGAGCTAGTTATTAGTTTACTAGCCGGTGTTCTGGGTGTTGCTATCGCAGGCTTTATGGCCTGGTTTGTTTTAAAACAACCCCAGGGCTCCCCTAAAGTACGGGAAATCTCAAACGCCATTAAGGAAGGTGCTACTGCCTTTCTGGGAAGAGAATACCGCATTCTTGCCATTTTTGTGGTTGCGGTTACTCTCATCCTCGGTTTCATACCACAACTCGGATGGTTCGTTGCTCTGAGCTTTGTTTTCGGCGCCTTTTGCTCAGGCCTGGCCGGTTATATCGGTATGAGTATTGCCATAAGGGCTAACTCTCGCACTGCTGCATCAGTGCAACATGGGTTAAATCATGGGCTCAAGGTGTCCTTCCGGGCAGGAGCCGTCATGGGAATGAGCGTGGTCAGCATAGGTATTCTTGGCCTGACTTTTCTCTATTTTATTTTTAGCGGCAATGCCGACTTTGCTCAAATTATTCCCGGGTTTGGGTTCGGTGCTTCTTCCGTGGCTATCTTTGCCAGAATTGGCGGTGGTATTTTTACCAAAGCAGCCGACACTGGTGCGGATATAGTCGGTAAAGTTGAAGAAAACATTCCGGAAGACGACCCGCGTAATGCTGCTGTTATTGCCGACTGCGTTGGCGACAATGTTGGTGACGTAGCCGGCATGGGAGCCGACCTGTTTGAATCCTATGTCAGTTCTATCATCGCCACAACCGCCCTGGCTACTATTGCGGTAATGTCACCTGTGCTCGGACGGGAACTGGTGCCGAGTGAAACGGTTGGCTGGTTTTTGCCTTTAATTATTGCGGCTGGAGGCATCCTGGCTTCAGTCATTGGTATATTTATGATTCGCGTCGGCGAAAAACTTGAAATGACAGCGCTGTTAAATGCCCTTCGCCGAGGCACGTTTGCGACTTCTATAATCGCAGCGCTCCTTGCTTATGTAGCTGTTGTGGCACTTGGAGTTGATATCAGAGTATTTTTTGCAATTCTTGTCGGCCTGGTTACCGGCTTGCTTATTGGCGAAAGTACCAACTTCTTCACTTCTTATGTTTATCAGCCCACCAAAAACATCGCTAAAGCCTCACAAACCGGTGCCGGAACCAACATCATTGCCGGCTTCGGCAACGGGCTTCTTAGCACCCTGCCCCCGATCATTTTCATTACCATCGCCGTGGTTGTTGCCTATCAGCTGGCAGATGTTTACGGTGTAGCTATCGCAGGTGTCGGCATGCTTTCCACTCTTGGTATTCAAGATGCAACTGATGCTTATGGCCCAGTTGCAGATAACGCCGGTGGTATAGTGGAAATGAGCGGTCTGCCCGCTGAGATTCGCAATAGAACCGATGCACTTGATTCACTGGGCAATACTACTGCTGCCACAGGAAAAGGTTTTGCCATCGGTGCGGCCGGCCTGACTTCTCTGGCCTTGCTGTTTGCTTATTCTCAGGCAGTTGGCATCACTGAAATTGGTGTCAGCCTTCTTGAACCTGAAGTTCTCGCCGGGCTGTTACTGGGAGCCCTGCTGCCTGCAGTATTCTGTGCTTTGACTATGTCTGCTGTAGGAAAAACCAGTTATTCAATCGTCAATGAAGTACGCCGCCAGTTTAAGGAAATACCCGGAATCATGCAGGGCACTGCCAAGCCCGAATACGCAAAATGCGTGGACATATGCACCAAAGACTCGCTGAAAGCAATGATTTTACCCGGACTTGTAACTATTCTTTCTCCGGTGCTGGTCGGCTTCATACTTGGGCCTGTAGCCCTGGGCGGGTTCCTTGGTGGCGCTATTGCTACCGGCCTGGTTCTGGCAATCACATTCGCCAACGCCGGAGGTTCCTGGGATAACGCCAAAAAATATATTGAAACAGGCGCCTATGGAGGCAAGGGCTCAATCGCCCACAAGGCTTCTGTTGTCGGGGATACAGTTGGTGACCCCATGAAAGATACTTCAGGGCCATCCCTGAACATCATGATCAAGTTGATAACCATCATATCCCTTGTACTGGCACCTGTTTTTGCCAGTTTCAACGGTATTATTTAAAAAGGTTGGCCAAATAAAAGTTGCCCCGGTATTCGGCTTCGATTGTAGTTTCGGGGCCGTGACCGGGGTAAACTTTTGTTTCGGGAGGCAACTTGACAATCTTGTCAAGGCTTTTTCTAAGTTCTTTATCATTGCCACCAGGTAAATCAAATCTGCCTACCCCCCCACAGAACAAAAGATCGCCACTGAATAATTTGTCTTCATGTAAAAGACAAATACTGCCACGGCTATGCCCCGGTGTATAAATCACTTGAACTTTAAAACCAGCCGCTTCAACAACCTGGCCATCCTCTAACAACCTGTCGGGTTGTATGCTTGCCATTTCTTTCATACCCAGCATATACGCCAGGGTCTTATCATTCACCAGATCTGAATCACCCTGGTGCATCATTATTGAGGCTCCGGTTTCCTTTTTTAATTCCGGCGCCGCCAAAATATGATCCGGATGCCCATGGCTGAGAATTACAGCTTCAGCCTTAAGATTAAGAGCATTAAGCCTGTTTAATATCCTTCCGCTTTCATCCCCCGGGTCTATGACCAGGCAGCTATTACCGGCATCACCGTACAAAATGTAGCAATTTGCTTCAAAGGCACCAACAACAAGTTTTTCAATTAACATATATATTATTCTCCCCTGTTTTCAAGTTTAAAGATTCTAACACTGCCATGTTAACACAGGCAAATACCGGATTAGTTTTAAATAATTTTTGACATACCTTCAGAAAAGCTGGTATCTTTAACTCATTCTGCTGATATTATGGATACTAGCACCTTTGCTTTAATCATAATTATTTTTGGCGCCATTTTTTTGATTGGCGGCTTTTTTGTCCTGATCATTGCATTCAATTATAAAGCCGGGCACAGTCTTCGGGAAAAACAGAAAGCCGAAAATATCCGCAATGAACCTCCTCCTGAACCTTTAGTAGATGAATCAGCCACCAAAAACCAGGCTGCTTCCGCTGAGGTTTCCAGCAGCACCATAAATCGGGGGGCGGTTTTTGGTATTAAGAAAATATATTTTCCTTTAATTATATTGGGGTTTAGCATAATTGCCACCCTAATTTTTCTGCCTCAATTATCCGGAGAACTGGCATACAGGTTTTCATCCGATGGTGAGCCGGTCAGCCAGGGTAGTGCCGGACTGGTTATATCTATTTGCCTGGCAGCCCAGGCGGCATTGATATTATTCGGCTGGTTAAACGGTTATGTTATTAACAGGATTGGCGCTTCCACTGCCTCTTCCCCAATTCACCGCTTAAAAACACACCACGTGGCTTCTACCATAACCAACCTGGTAGGACTGCCACAAATAATTATCGCATTTATGATGATTTATTTTTTCAGCTTTAACGTTTCTGGTGTTCAACTAATGCCTATTTGGCTGTTTATAGCAATTGTAATGCTCTCAGGTATAATATTTATCGCCTATAATTTTATAAAAATCATGAAGTTGAAATAAAATAGATAAAGAAGAGGAGTGAATTAATAGTTCGTGAAAGACTCTAGCAAGCCTGAATTGAATATGGAAAAAATTGTTTCGCTTGCCCGCCGCCGCGGGTTTATATTCCCCAGTAGCGAGATTTATGGAGGCCTTTCCAGTTGCTGGGATTACGGGCCTTTGGGCGCCGAGATGAAGCGCAATGTGAAAGATGCCTGGTGGAAAGCAATGGTCCACGACCGGGACGATATGGTAGGGCTGGACAGCGCCATAATAATGCACCCAAAGGTATGGGAGGCCTCCGGGCACCTCAGCGGTTTTTCCGACCCCCTTGTTGATTGCATGGACTGCAAGCAAAGATTCAGGGCAGATTTTATTGATAGTAAAACGTGCCCTGATTGCTCGGGTGAACTGACTCAACCAAGGCAATTTAACCTCATGTTTAAAACCTTCATGGGCCCTGTTGAAGATAATGCCAGCATAGCTTATCTCCGACCAGAGACCGCTCAGGGTATATTTGTTAATTTTGCCAACGTGTTAAATACCAGCCGGAAAAAGTTACCATTTGGTATTGCACAGATCGGTAAAGCTTTCCGAAATGAAATCACAACGGGCAATTTTATATTCCGCAGTCGTGAATTCGAGCAAATGGAAATTGAATATTTTGTAAAACCCGGCGATGATGAAAAACTATTTAATTACTGGCTTGAAGAAAGACTGAGCTGGTTTACCAGCCTTGGAATACGCAAGGATAATTTACGTTTAAGGCAACATCAAAAAGACGAACTGGCTCACTATGCCAGGGACTGTTATGATATTGAATACTATTTTCCAATGGGATGGAGTGAACTTGAAGGCATTGCCAATCGAACCGATTTCGATTTAAAACAACACTCTCTTCATTCAGGCAATGAATTAACCTACTTCGACGAAGAGACAAAAAAGCACATCGTTCCATATGTAATCGAGCCTTCAAGCGGTGTTGACCGCACCGTGCTCGCACTTCTATGCGATGCCTACGATGAGGAGCCCGACAAAAATGATACCCGCACTGTGCTACGCCTGCATCCGTCAATATCTCCATACAAAGTAGCTATTCTCCCTCTGAGCCGCAAAGAACCCGTGGTCAATATTGCAAGGGATGTATATGCAAAGTTACGCCGTTTTTTTTCTACAAGTTATGATGATGCACAAAGTATCGGCCGGCGTTACCGCCGCCAGGATGAAATCGGCACCCCTTATTGTGTAACTATCGATTTTGATACCATTGAAGACAAATGCGCCACCGTTCGCGACCGTGACTCCATGCGCCAGCTCCGAATACCTGTTGAAGCTCTTATGACTACTTTGCAGGCCAAATTGAACGGTGAGCCTTTTGAAGTTTTGCCCCCGGGAGGCAAACACTGGCTGGGGTTTTAATCTTTGACTTACAATTTATGAATTTATTCTTGATGCCTGTGATAAAACCTCCAGCAAATAACCTGGTCGATATTAAGATAAAGGAAAATTTTACGCCGGAATTTAAGGTTGATTATGCACTTACCTGGCAATAACCCTGTATTTGAAAACCGTTATGATGCAGGGAAAAAGCTTTCAGAAATATTAAAGGAACACAAAAACCAGCCGGTTGTTGTCATGGCTATTCCTAATGGCGGTATACCCGTTGCCCACCATGTTTCCCTTGAACTAAGCGCCCTTATGGATCTGGTCATATCACGCAAAATACCCATCCCGCTGGCCCCTGAAGGTGGCTTTGGTGCTGTTACTGATGACGGAACAGTAATTTTAAATCATGATGTCTTAAAACGCATCAATTTGAACGAATCCCAGATTAATTACCAGGTAAACCGTGTTCGAAATGACATACAAAAAAGAAGCCTCATATACCGGTCCAGCCGGCCTGTAACAATTCTAAACGGGAAAATTGCAATTCTGGTTGATGATGGACTGGCTTCAGGCTATACAATGATGGCAGCAGTCGAATCAATACGCAGAAAAAAACCCAAAATGGTTATTGTAGCAGTGCCAGTGGCTTCTGCCATGGCAAAAAAACAGGTAGAAAAAGTAGCAGACAAGGTAGTTGCCGTTCACACCAATTTTGCTCCCCGTTTTTATGTATCCGATTATTACCGTTACTGGAACGTATTAAGTGACCAGGAAGGCCTTTCATGCTATCAGGAATGGCACCGGCGTAAATATCAGTCCAATATTGACCTAAATAAACTAAAAAACCATCACAATCAAAAACCGTAAGTCCGTCAATTTATTACTTCAAACTTTTCGACATCGATTAATCCTTTATCGGTGATACGGATCTCGGGAATTACCGGCAATGTCATAAAGGAAAGCGTAATAAATGGGGATTTAAGTTTAACCCCCATTACTTGCAACAAGGTCTGCATATCATTAAGCTGGCCGGCAGCTTGTTCTGCAGGATCAGCAGATAGGATACCGGCAACAGGCAAGGCCATGCTTCCAATGACCTTTCCCTTCAAAGCCATAACAATCCCGCCCTGAACCATTTCTACCTCTTTTATTGCAGCAAGTATATCCTCATCATTTGTACCAACAGCAACAATATTATGTGAATCATGTGATACGGAGCTTGCAACGGCCCCCTTTCGCAAACCGAAGCCCTTGATGAGCCCGCAAGCCACATTCCCTGAAGCTTTGTGTCTTTCAACAACACAGATCTTTAAGAGGTCCTGTTTGGTATCGGGTATTACCAGGCCATCTTCAACGAGGGGCTCTTCCATGGTTTTTCGAGTTGTAATTTGATCGGGGACAATATTTATCACCGGCATTTTACCGCCACTGGACCTTAACTTTAAGTTCTCCAGCTCAATTGGCGCCATATTAATAGTGTCAATAGGTCTTGATACTTTTCCAACTTGCGGAGTGTAATTTGTTTCTCCGTTTATTCCAACCAGATAACCCCTGAAAAATACATCGTTTAACTTTATTTCCTTTAAGTCTGAAAAGGTTACCAGGTTTGCATAGTATCCAGGGGCAAGGGCGCCTACTTTTTTCAATCCAAAGCGTTCAGCAGGTATGATAGTGGCCATTTGGATAGCTCTTACCGGGTCAAGCCCTAGTGACACCGCCCGGTGTACAGCCCAGTCCATGTCTCCTTCAGAAAATATATCAAAAGCACTCCGATCATCCGTAACCAGCATGCACCTCTGGTACGTTTTGTCGGTCACCAGGGGCAACAATTCTTCCAGATTCTTTTCACTTGAACCTTCCCGGATCATAATGTAGCAACCCCTGGCCAATTTTTCTTTCGCCTCTTTAAAAGAGGTGCATTCATGTTCAGAGGTGATACAAGCAGATAAATACGCCATGAGCTCTTTTCCGGATAATCCTGGAGCGTGGCCATCAATAATTAAATCGTTAAACAACTCAATTTTTTCTAATACTCTTTCATCGCCGGAAACAACACCTGGGTAATTCATAACCTCTCCAAGCCCCAGAACACCGGGCATTTTCTTTGCCTCAGCCAGAGCATCGATGTCTAAAGCGGCCCCACTTGTTTCCAGTTCGGTTGCCGGAACACACGATGGCGCCATAAAATAAAAATCCAGGGGTAGATTTTTGCAGGTAGATATCACATATTGAAGACCCTGAATACCAAGTACATTACATATCTCATGCAGGTCTGTTACTATTCCAAGGGTTCCCCTGGGCACAACAGCCCTGGAATACTCAGGTATATCAAGCATGGAACTTTCAATATGAACATGTCCATTTATAAATCCTGGAGCAATATATTTACCCTGTATATCAACGGTGGTTTTCGATTCGGTATAATCACCTATTCCGGCTATGTATTCCCCTGATATGGCGATATTTCCTTCTTCAATTTCACCGTTAAATACGTTAATTATTTTTCCGTTGGAAATAATAATATCTGCCGGCTGCTCTCCCCTCGCAACCCTGATACGCTTCTGTAAAGATTTTAACGACACAATTATCCTCCTAAAATATATATACCGGGCAAATTGCGATATTTTTCATCACAATCAAGGCCATAACCTACCAGAAATCCATCAGGCGCTTCAAGGCCGCAGTAGTGGATTTCTACTTCCACCTTCCTCCTTGATGGTTTATCAATTAAAGTGCAAAGCTTAGCACTTGAGGGCTTTAGCTTACCAATGTAATCCATGGCAAAACCTGTAGTCAAGCCCGTATCTACTATATCCTCTATCAGCAAAACATGCCGCCCGCTAACAGGTATCTGCGGCTCCAAAATCAATTCCGCCCTTCCGCTTGATTCCCGGTTTCTTCCGTAGCTTGAAACCTGTATAAAATCTATTTCAAGCGGCATATCCAGCAAACGAACCAGATCGGCCAAAAATACAAAACCGCCCTTCAAAACCCCGATTAAAAGCGGGTTCAATTCCTTATAATCATGGTTTATATAACCGGCAATTTTTACAATGGCTTTGTTAATCTCCTGACTGTCATACAGCTGCCGTCGTTTTTCCTGGTTAAATCTGTTCATAATAAATTTCTGGCTCATTATAAAGGCAACGCAATTATTACCAAAACTATGTTTCGATAGGCTCACGCTAAGTTAGAGTTAATGTTACCACAACCCACAAATTTTAAGCCAAATTATTTTGGTAAATTATCCAAAATAAGTATTGACAACGCTATATATTGTGGTATATAGTATGCACACAACAAGTTATAGTAAAGGAGAACAATATGCCAGAGACAAAATCAACAAGCATTGAGCGAATTGCCAAACGAAACGGCCGGGTAGTTCCATTCGACCGGAGCAAAATAAGCGCAGCAGTATCCAAAGCACTAAAAGCGGTTGGCGATGAAGACACAGCCAAGTCAGAAAAGGTCACCAGCGACGTAATAGGTATCCTGGAAATTACCTGCCGCCACGGCAGGGTCCCAGATGTTGAAGAGGTTCAAGATCTGGTTGAAAAAATGCTGATAGAAAATGGCTTTTCGGATGCCGCAAAAGCCTATATCCTGTACCGTGAACAGCATGCCAGAATACGCGACGGCAAAAAGCTACTTGCCGGCGCTGTTTCCATGGTAGACGAATACCTCCGTGAAAGTGACTGGCGTGTTAAAGAAAACAGCAACATGACCTATTCCCTTCAAGGGCTCAATGTTTACCTGTCTTCTGATGTTCTGGCTTATTACTGGCTGACCCGAATTTACAACGACAAGGTTCGCGAAGCTCATTTGGCCGGTGACTTCCACCTGCATGATCTTGGAGTCCTGGGCCCTTATTGCTGCGGCTGGGACCTTAAAGATCTTATCATGAGGGGTTTTGCAGGAGTTGCCGGTAAAATAGAGAGCAAGCCTGCCAAGCATTTACGTAG
>PUOQ01000064.1 GCA_003552785.1 Dehalococcoidia bacterium | reverse complement strand
ATTTGGCCAGAACCCCCACCGCCGTTGTTTTTCCCACTTCCGATAAAAAACTTCGTCTAGCTTTCTTTCATAAAATATCCTTAAAAAGGGCAGGGGTGAGATAAGAATCACAAGGGTGTAATAATAAGCCTGGTAATAGATTTCATAAAAAACCGGCAAAAGTAAAAGAAAAGTCAGAGCAACGGAAATTAATATAAGCTTACACCAGGCTTTTTTTAATTTTTCCAAATATTTTCTCCTTGCCTTAAAATGTTCTTAACCCCGATTAACTGTTCTTCCAATCCACCAGGTGGCCAAGAACCAGCATGCCGTCATGAGGCATACCGGAATACAGGTTTTCACAATGCCCCAGGCTTAATACACTCGAAACCCCCCTTGAGAGCATCCTGTCTCTGAGTTCCAAGCGGCGCTCTTCCGGGTAAACTCCGGCAGTAGAAACAAACTGGTTTAACTTCTTCAAGGCTCCTTCAAGCCTGTCTACGGGTTTAACCACTACCAGCCGGCACATGGGATGGTCCAATATGTCGAACTCGTCCTGAATAACAACCACACCGGATGAAAATTCTCCCTCCCGCGTATTTACCAGCCATTCAGCCCCGATATAGCGGCCCCGCCGCATACGCTTCAACTGAGCCTTTTTTAAAGGATTTAAAAAATTGGGTATTTCCTCATCCCACCTGTAAAGCGCTTCCTGAAGCATTCCTGCATACCTGACAGCCTGCCCGGCTGAGCCCTCAACATAATGCACCAGTGAAGAACTGCATGCTTTCTGATTGTGTATCATTACATCCAGTGAAGCCCTCATCGCCACTTCTTCCAGGCTTGCAGAAAAGGCTTCATTGCCGATAAAGCTCACACCGTAGCGCGGATTAAGATACACAGCCCGGGCAAAATGGGTTCTGGATTGCATAGAAGCTATGGCCTCATGCCCACCCCACACCACCATCCGGTCAAATGCACCTGACATCAGTAATTCGGCCTCTATTGCTTCATCGCCACCCTGCCAGTAAACCATAGAAAGGTGCCGGGTTATGGGATGATCGGGGGCGGCTGCAACCGCCGCCATCGCAAAAAAAGCTCCTGATAAAGTGGCGCCATATGGCATCTTTATTACTGCGGCAGACTTGGTGAGCACTGCCCTTAGGGCTGAAACCAGCGGCACTTCAGGCGCGTTCCCGGCAGTTATGTGCAATTGACGTGTAGGCATAGCCCGCACATACGGCCGTTTTACCTCAGGCATATTTTCATTTCGCCCGAATATTTCAACCGCTTTTTGCCTTAACCACCCGGATTTGGCACCGCCGGGAACTTCAACCCAGCCTTCAAGATATTGGCTGCCCGGTTTTCCCATAAAAGATAGCTCACTGTCAATCATCTGCCGGGCGGTTTCACGGTTTAAGCTTGAGGCTGTACTGTTTATCCAGTCATCAAGAAACGCTTCCGGAAACTCTGAGGTCCGGCGCAACAGTTCAAGAACCCTCATCGCCAGCGAATAGTTTTCCAGCAAAGTAGATACGATTGACTCGATATAATCAAGAATGTCGTCAACACCCAGCCGATAAAGGCCGTCTGCCAGAGTAGCTGTTTCAGGCTCGATGAGTTCATAAGCACCGGGGGCAGGCATAACCTGATAAATATATTCCCCGGTATACTTCATGCTGGAGCGCTGGATAACAGGCTCCCTTAAAACCTGTACGTTCTCCATTTTTACCAGTGTGGCATATTCACCAGCTCGACTGAATGCCTCCCTGACACTTTCCGGGCTAACCTCGGGCGGCAATACCAGCCTGCCTTTTACTACAAATGGAACTCGAACCAGCTCTTCTTTTAACCTGAATAAACCATGCCGGTTGCAAAGCGCTTCCATGTGCCCCTCCTTTTTATACCCCCATAGAACCCATAATACCACCGCACCCCTTTAACTCGACACCGGCCTTGCGCCCAACTTGTATTACTGCAGGACCGGAGAGAGAGCAGCCGCATTCGCCTTCCACCATCTTCACATGATCTCCGGTTATTATGAAACCGGGGTAATCCACCGCCAGAGCGTCAAGAAAGCCAAAGGTGCCTTCCCCTTCCAGGCCATCCTTTACGTTCAACTCTTCATCCAGCAGCACCGGTTCTATAGAAGGCGGAATGTGAAAGCGCCCCCTACTGCATCTTAGCGTTAGCACGTTAATTTCAGTCATAGAATAGCCTTCCAGAATCATTTCCGGCGACAGGCCCAGTTTAAGGCTGATATTTTCAACCAGCACTTCACGCTCTATAGCTTCCCCAGCAAAGGATTTCCACCCACCACCAAAAAGCCCCAGACTGCCCTCTTTCAAATCAAGGCACCGGTTCATGCTTTCCAGGATCTCGCATAACTCCTTGAACTGATAGGGTGCCCCGAAAACAAAAACTTTCTTGCCTGCGTCAGTCGAAGCCTGCATATTTTCAATAATGCAGCGGTAATTCTCTTCCTTCCGCTCTAAAACTTCCCTTTTCAAATCTTCAACCAGCTGCCGTTCCACTTCGTTTTTTGCGCCACGCCGCAAGCTGCGAAGCGCCGAGCCGGTTATATCCATAGTGTAAAGAAAGTAATGCTGGCTAAACATGGGAGCAAGCTCTTCTATCAGTGACTGGTTTCCCATTCTGCCGCCACGAAAAGTAAGAAAGCATCCGTCATAACCGCCAAGGCTTTTTCTGGTAGCAAACTTCATAACACCTTCAGGTGGCACAAACGCTGCAGACATACGAAGCAAAGCCCCAGCAAAGCCACTTCCAATTCTGCTGGCAAGTTGAGGGGACAGCCCGGCAATGTTAACCGTCCGGGAAAGAGCCCGGTTTTTCTTCTGTCGGGGCACAAAAGAGAAGTTACCGGAAGTGCCTGAACTGTAAACCACGTGAATCCCGTTTTTATCAAGCCGGTCTATCCATTCATCTATGGCAGCAACCCCGGCCATATCGACATGGATACGCCGGTGGTAGATATCCGAAAGCCACTGCGTCATCCGGGTATAATCCCCGTTATCCAGCCATTTCTGGTCATAGCTTTTAAAAACCCCGGCTTCCAGCATCAGGGAAGATTTAATGGTACTTAAATCAACTTCTTTGCTTAAGCCTTCCTCAAGCGCCAGTTTCCGGTAGCACGGAACATTATCCATGTAATAGGCGTGGTTATTTAAGATCGCTTCATGCCGGAGGCCTGAGGCGCGCCCGGGACCCTTCTGCCTGCCCCTGGCCCAGACTCGAGTTTCTTTTATAAGTTGCCGGTAGATATTTTCCTGCCTTTGCATAATTAATCCATCAATATCCTGCTGCGGTTTACCCGTTCGATCTGCAATGTCGAATCAGGCAGGCACCTCCAGATTGGTCCGCCCGGAAAGGTAGGGGCACATTGGCAAATTTTCCAGCTTTGATACTTCAATACTCAAATCATCCACTTCCAGAAGGTTACGGCACAACGTAGTAAAATGCCTGGTAAGGCCCCTGGTACGGATTACTACTTCTTTATCCAATTTCTCTCCCATCATAAATTTTAATGGCCCATTTTTTAAACAGGTGCAGTTTACCATACCCCGTTTGCTTAAATAGCCTGACAAATCCGGCTCTCTTTATAATGTTTTCTTTTAATTATAAAGCCACTAGCAGGCCAACTATACAAAAGGCGGCAATCGGCGGTATGGCAGGCACTGCCCTGCCTTTTACAACAAATGCCTGGATGGCGTAAGCTCCCATAAGCCCCAGCAAGCCGAAAGCTGCAATCACCAGTGCCGGTGTTAAACCCTGGGCAAAGTACACCGAAGCGGTAAGCAGGCAGGGGAAGGCAATATCGCCACCACCCAATATGGAGTACTGCCTGTCACCGGGCTTGGGTTCAAGAAGATCCGTAACGCCATTGCGCTTCAGGTTCAACCCCCAGCCATGGATATCTTTGGGAATTATAACTGCCGGCAGGGCATCCGACCTGGCTAATTTGTCTGCCATCCACAGCATAAACCCGTAGCGCACCGCAATAAAGTCATAGAGCGCAAGCCCCAGAACAACAAACATGGCCGTCCAGGGAGTAATAAACCTCCCAAAAACCGCCGCCAGACTGGTAAGAGCCAGTATCAAAACCAGGTTATGCAACCATACCATCGGCATAAACACCCAGATTGCCCCCAGCCCCAAGCCAATTATAATTGCCAGTGGATAGGGCAGGTAAAACACCGTGCCTATAAACCCTCCCCAGGCAAAAAGCAGTGCAAATACCAATCTAAGGATAAATTTCAAAGCCCCGAGTGGAATTACGGAAAGAACCAGGCTTAAAACAGCCACCACGACCACGAAATAGATGATTATCGGCCCGAGCGATGAGTAAGGCGAAACCTGGTAAACCTCCCCGGATGGGAGGGTCACCTCTCCCGGCCACAAGGTAATAACTTCGGGTGGCTGGGGAGGCACATAAATGTTTTGCTCCTCAAGAAAGGGGTTCATGCTGGATACCAGGAAAAGCATGACAATGTGGGCGGCAACAAAAAGAAGCACACCAAAAAATACCGGGCTTTTTAAGGGTTTTTTTAAACTCATGCGTTAAGGCTGGTTACTCCTGGTTCTTAATTATCGGCAAATAAAGGCTGCATTCTACAGGTCACAATTCCGCCGTTAGTATAACGCAAAAATTCCTGTATGGTTATTATAGAATCTTTGGCGCGGAGATTTCCTCCGGGTTAATTGTAACCTAAAGCCAGGAGGTTTTAAAAAGTCAGAAGTTTCAATAATTCCGCTAACCGCTGGCAATGCCCCGGTAGTCATGCACCAGCTCATCCCCAAACGTTCCGCTAACCGGTTCCCTCTCTTCGGCGAAATTAAACCCCTTCCAGATACCGATTGATTTTAAGACTGATTCCTGCGGGTGGTACTTTTTAAATATCTTAAAATAGTAGGCAGCTTCTTTAGTGTTTAAAAAGGCACCGGGGTTTTCGGCTTTAAGTCTCTCATGCTCATCGTCGCTGATTTCGTCTTCGGCAAGCTTCTCCCCCAGGCTTTCACAACCGGTGCCCTGTGTGTACTGCACCTTGTAGCGCCACAAAATGTCTTCAGGGAGCAATCCGGTGCCACTGAAAGCCTTTCTCAAAATCCATTTCTCGATGCTCTCACCGGCATGGTTGAACTCGCGTATTTTAAGCCGGGCAGGTATTTTCATGGCCAGATCTATCATGGATAAATCCAAAAAGGGCACTCTCAACTCAAGACCAAAGTGCATGCCCATCCTGTCTGCCCGCTGCAGGTTTATGTTGTGTAGATTCCCGATCAGGCGCCGTCCTTCGGCATTTATTTTATCCGGCGGCAAATGCTTCATATAATGGTAACCCGCAAACAGTTCGTCGGCTCCCTCACCGGTAAGCACTACAGTAACATACGGACTGGCAAGTTTGCAGGTGAAATAACAGGGAACAGCACACCTGACCAGAGAAGGGTCGTAACTTTCCAGCTTGCGGATAACCCCGGGCAGGGCCCGGTAATAATCATCCTCGGAAAATATCAGTTCGTGGTGAGTCGACCCAATATGCCGGGCAGCCACACGCGAAGCCGGCAGGTCGTCACTCTCATTGCCGTCTTTGTCCTTCATGCCCACGGCAAAGGTATGCAGGTGCGGAATTTCTTCTGCTGCTATGGCAGCGACCAGGCTTGAGTCAAGTCCGCCAGAACAAAATGAACCTACTGCAATTTCTTTGTCAGCAAGTAAACGTTTCTTTACTGCTGCTTTAAAGGTTTGGCGTATAAGGCTGCTGGCTTCCTCTACCTCTGTAAGGATAAAGTCATGAACCGGAGGAGTCGAATAATAGCGCTTGAAACCTTCTTTCGGCGTATAATAGTGGCCAGCTGGGAATTCGTACACCTCACTGACATCCGCAAGGCTCATCGCGCCCAGTTCGGAGCTTACATACATAGCCCCTTTGGAATAACCATAATAAAGGGGTTTTATGCCCACAGGGTCTCGCGCCAGCATGAAATCATCCCCATCAAATACAACAAAGGCAAACATGCCATCCAATTTCTTTACAAAATCGGGTCCTTCCTTCAAATACATATGCAGAACTACTTCGGAGTCTGAACCCGTCTTAAAAGAGGCCCCCGGCCCAATTTGGTTGCGAAGCGACATGAAATTGTAAATTTCACCGTTGCAGATGACCCCTGCTCGGCCAGCTTTCGCCAGAATCGGCTGGTGGCCTTTTTTAACGTCCACAATCGAAAGCCGGGTATGGCCAAGCACCATATCGCCATAAGCGTAGACACCCCTGTCATCCGGGCCACGCTTGGTAAGCGCATCCAGCATTTTGTTTATTGTTACCTCGTCTCTCTTTCCAAAACATCCACTTATACCACACACAAAAAATCACATCCTTAAGCTAAAATTTTTGATGCTTCCGGCAACAATTCCTTTCTCCGAAAAACATCAAGGCTTAATATACGGTAATTGTATACCGTATTATTAGGATATCATGCAGAGGCGTTTGAGTCAATGAATTATAAATATTACCAAGGCCCTGCAAAAAAAGCGGGCCTGTATAATAAATACGGCAAGAACGTTTTTATGCTTGCCGTATTTTGCCGGACATTGCTCCTTGCCGGGCCCACCACCTAACGCGTGATATTTTTCATTTGTTCTATATTACCCGCAATCTCAAGGCCAGCGTTACTGCCAGTTCCTTCAAACAACAGCACCTTGCCACTTGAATTATTTGCGAAAAGTTTTACATCAATAACGGCTTTGAGGCTTTCTCGAAGCTTGCCAATCATCTCTCCAGATGCAGGCGCAGCCAGCTCTATGCCTCCTTGTCTCGGGGTGTGTATTTCCAGTATGTGATTTCTTGCTTCTATGGCAATAGAAACAGAATCCGCCTTTATCTCCAGCTCGGCCAGCCTTGCCCCGGTATAGGTTGCAAAACGGTGCAAGCTGCCGTTTAGTAAAAATCCGGCTATAAACCCGTCAAAGTGCCTTTTCATCCAGGGTATATTGGCTATTGAGCACATAAGTGACGCACCGCCGACATCGAAGTGATTGGTTTGCATCCATATATGGTACCTGGGAAAAGATTTGCCCCAGTCTTTTTCTATATACCCGCGGCCACCGTCCATATTTATACTTTTGCCGTTTATGCTGATACTGCCATAAATCTCGTGGTCCATGCTCACTACACCGTGATAACACTGCATAAAAGGTACAAAAGCATACCAGCCCATAGCCCCGGGGCTGCCTGGTTTAACAGGCCAGGGGCTCAAACCGGAGAATTTCAGGCTTCCGGTAATCTGGTTTATATCACTGCAAGCATTTATATCCAGCCCTTCTCTTTTAAAGGTAGAGCCTCCAATTGTTACATCGAGAATCTTTTCTGAATAACGGAAGGCTTCTAAAGGGTACTTGAAATATAATGCCGGCCCGGTGCCGGAACCGGCAACCTGTATGAAAGCGTGCGCTGAACCGTCTTTCTCAAATGAAACTCCCGGTATGATGGCAACGACATTCCGGCCCCTGCCATCCACCATTTTATAATACCAGCCTTCAAAATACGCCCGCATTTTTCGCCGCCCCTGATAAACTTCCGGCTTCCAGAGCTTCATTAATCCAGCCCCCCCTGATTTTCCAATAATGTGTTCCGCTTTAGAGTTGCCAAAGCTTGCTTTTTTCAGGCTACCATAACCGGGGAAGAAGCGCCTTGCGCTCCGGTGGATAATCAGGCATGTTTTTCCTGTACCACGCATGGTGCGCCCTTGCCCTGGGAACCAGGTTGGCTATCGTCCATAAAGCAAACGCCAGCCCGGGTAAAGACCAGGTGGCAACCGCCCACCCCGTCCATATTATCACCTCGCCCAGGTAGTTTGGGCAGGAAACCCAGCGATAAAGCCCCCCTTCCGGGATGGAATAACCTGAAATGCCGTTCTTTCTCATGTTTAATAAAATACCGTCAGAACGTCTGTTTATTATATAACCCAGGCCAAAGAGAATAACTCCAACCACAAACCGCGGGTCACCAAGCCAATCAGAAGCATAACCACCTGAAAAAGTAAACAGGTACCGCCCGTTTAGATAGGCATTTATAACACTGAAAGTAAAACCAAAGCCCACGATGAGAAGAGGCATTCTCCTGCTTGATCTGCCAATTTCTAAAGGATACACAAAAGCCCTGTGTACATAGTGGGCCTGCCACATGAAAAAGAAAGCCAGCACAGCAAACGAATACGGCGCGCTGCCAAATATAAAGCAGGCGGCAAAAACCAGCACTGCAGGCGCTTCCATCACCACCCAGCCAGTTTTTGGGTTTATATTCAAGCCCCATCCTTTGCGCAGGTGGCGGCCATATGGAGCAGAAATGAAGAACAATAGTATAAATACCGTGCCTGCCAGTAGAAACCAGGCGACTAAAAGGTAATTAAAAATAACCTGTTCTGTCATGATTCAGCCTTTATCTTTTTTTGGGTGCTATTCAACCAGCCGTTTTGTTTAAACCACAACAGGGAGTCTGCTACGGTTTCCTTCAAAGGACGGGGGCTAAAGCCCAATTCCCGGCTGGCCTTGTCATGGCTGATATGGCAGTTGGAGTGAAGTGCCTTGAGTGAAGCACTGGTATAAAGAGGCCTCCTGCCTGAAATGCGGTCAAGGAAAGTGATAGCAGGGGCTGCAAGGGCTGCCAGCCACAGGGGGTAAACCCGACCGGGAGCCGGAGTTCCGGTTATTTCTTCAACCAGCATTGCCAGCTCTTTAACGGATGCCCAGTGCCCTGAAAGGATGTATCTGACGCCGGCAGGTGCTGTCTGTTCTGCCCGAACTGCCGCCCGGGTTATGTCACGGACATCAACCCAGTCGAAGCCACCATTCACCAGGCCGGGAAGGGTGCCCCGTGCCATCTTCAGGAGCACTTCTCCGGTAAGGGAAGGCTTAAAGTCATACGGGCCCAGTACTCCAGTCGGGCTGAGAATGACGCTGTCCAACCCCTGCTGAATGCCCTTGTATATTTCTTTTTCAGATTCGGCCTTGGAGCTGTCATAAGGCATGTAACGCCTGCATGGCACCAGAGGGCTTGTTTCATCGACAGGCATGTCAAGAGGTTGCTGGGAAATAGCATGAATTGAGCTGAAATGGACAAGTCTCTTTACACCGCAGTCCAGACATGCCTGCACCACATTCCTGGTGCCCTCAACATTCACGTTTTCAAATAAAGGCCATTTGTTGCCGTAGATGGATACTACTGCTGCCAGATGGTAGACTGTTTCGATATTAGAGAAGCTGGCTTTAAGATAGTCCAGGTCACATATGTCACCTGATACAACTTCAACATCAAGGCCTTCCAGAGCCCTCCGGTCTGTATGCACCAGTACACGAACCCGCCTGCCCTGCGACAGCAGATCTCTAACCAGGCTGGCTCCAATATGTCCGGATGCACCGGTCACCGCCACAGTCATAGCTGGGAATTATATCACATATTGCCTCCTGCCAGATTTGCTGAAAATCAGTCGAGAGTTGTATTTAATACCGCTTGCCCTGCTTCTGTTAACTCTTAAGCTAAAATTTACAACTAAAGCTTATATTTCTAAAATCCCTCAGAAAAACCTCAGAATCTTGTTTATTGTTTATTAAAATATGAGTACCGAGCACCACTTTGCACATGTCAATAATCAAGGTTGCAATCATAAATAAAGCTGGATATCAAATTAACTGGCAATTGGTAATGCTCTTTCTCAAATGCAAAAAACTACAGAGGTGAACTTGCAATAATCTTATTTACCCTACCAATGATTTCAGCTCTGTCAAAAGGCTTGGTTATATAATGAGGTTTTTCTTTTTTCAAGAAGTTTTGTGTATCAGCATCTGAAGCGTCCCCGGTTATAAAGATTATTTGCTTTGAGATATGGGGTTTATGTGTAACGAGTATTTCGTATAATTCTTTGCCGCTAACACCGGGCATGCGTATATCCATAAGTATTACATCAAAGTCGTTTTTCTTAATCTGTTCAAGGGCGCTATCAGCGCTTTCTGCTTCTGTGACGGTATGGCCATCAGAAATGAGAGTTCGTTTTATCAGTGCTCTTATTGATGGTTCATCATCGACTACAAGAATATTACCGCCCGTTGTTGCCGGTTCAGGCGCAGGTGCTGCTTCAGCCTGGCCCAGCTTTCTTGCCGGTTCCTCTTGTTTTAGCGGCAGCCTGATTATGAAAGTAGAGCCCTCACCGGGTTTGCTTTCAACTTCTATCGCACCACCTTGGTCAACTATTATGGAATGTGCCAGCGATGTGCCCAGGCCCGTACCCTCCCCGGGGTCCTTGGTGGTGAAGAAGGGTTGAAATATCCTGGCCCTGGTTTCTTCAGTCATGCCGGTACCGTTATCATTAAACCTTATGCATAAATTATTGCTGTCTGCGCAGGTGCTGATGCGGATGATGCCCCTGGCTCTCCCCGCTTCTTTAATGGCATGTTCAGCGTTAATTAGCAGATTCAAAAACACCTGCTGCATCTGGCCCGGATCAACAGTAACCCAGGGAAGCCCGGGGTCATATTCTTTGATAACTTCAATATTTGCAGTCTTTAAAACGTAACTGCGCATATCCAGGGTATTATCAATCAGGCCGTGAATGCCGGTCGTGGTTTTAAAGGGTTTGTGCTGCCGGGCAAAGGTTAGCATGCGCTGCACAATACTTTTAACCCTTTTTGAACCGTCAACAATGTGTTTGACATGTTGCCTGGTTTCCGGAGGAAGTTCTTCTTCGGCAAGCAGCTCTGAAAACCCAAGAACACTGGTTAAGGGATTGTTAATTTCATGGGCGATTCCGGCGGCCATTTCACCCACGGCTGCCAGGCGGCTTGATATTTCAGCCCTTTGCCTTAATTCCTGCTGTTCGGCTTCCAATTGCTTGCGCTCGGTGATATCTTCACTTGAACCAACTATGTAAGTAACCGTATTGTTTTCACTAAAAACAGGTGAAAGCTTCGTGTGCCAGGTTTTGGTGCCGCCTGGCAACTCAAGTGTTTCTTCGTAAGAGACAGATTTTCCAGAGTCAACACAAGATTGATATTTTTGAGATATTTCTGTGCCTTCCTCATTACCTAAAAGCTCCTGCGGTGTTTTTCCCTGCAACTGCCCAAGGGGTATTCCTGTAGCTTCTTGATGAGCCTGATTGTTCCTCAGAAACCGGAAAACTCCATTCCCGGCAACTTCTACCAAAAACATTGCTGACTGGGTGCCGCGAAAAACAGTTTCATACTCATATGCCTGCCGAGCAATTTCCTGTCTGGCCTTATGGAGTTCGTCTATGTCTCTGGTTATACCCTGGATGCCTACCGGTTTTCCCTCTTTATCCCTGATAAAAGAAACATGCATGGAAGCCCGAAACGTACTTCCATCTGCATGGTAATGCTCAAGTTCCAGCATTCGTGTTCTTTCCTTGTCACAATTCGGGTTCTTCTCGTTTTCAAGCTCTTCACCAAGCACTTTGTAAATACTGTTGAGTGAATCCGTAGTAAACCTCTCCTCCATGGTCATTGCTCGATACTTCCCTGCAGGTTCCCCCACCAATTTTTCAACCGAAGGGCTCACATAATTGATGTTAAGATTCAAATCTGCTGTCCACACCACGTCTGCCATATTCTCAGCGATGCGGCGGTATTTTGCTTCGCTCTCCCTTAGAGCTTCTTCCGCATGCTTGCGCTCGGTTATATCTACGCTGGACCCTACAATGTAAACCACCTGGTTATCCTGGCCTGTTACAGGGGTTAGTTTTGTAATCCAGGTTCTGGTGCCCGCAGGCAGGCTTAAAGTTTCCTCGTAGGCCACCGGTTTTCGGGATGAAACACAACTTAGATACTTCTGGGCTATTTCGCCGCCGAGCTTTTCGCCCATTAATTCCCGGGGGGTTTTACCCTTCAGGTCTTCCGGTGAAAAACCAGTGGCAACTTGATGGGCATTATTACTTCTCACATAACGGAAGGTTTTTTCATCAATGACATTAACCAGAAAAATGGCAGATTGGGCGCTGTTAAATATGCTTTCATATTCCCGGGTCTTCTGAATGAGTTCATGTTCCAGCTTTTTCTTTTCAGTGATATCGACAAGGGTTCCCTGTATGCCAACTAGCCGCCCGTTTTTTATAACCGGTTTTGCCTGGGTTCTTACCCACGCGGCATCACCGTTCTTTTTTACAAAGCGGTATTCAGTAGCCTCAGCTTTGCCTGCCAATGCTTTTTTAAAATTATCTATTCGGCCGGCTTTGTCTTCAGGGTGGACAATATCTACAAAGCTCTTGCCTGTTATTTCTTCAGGAAGGTAACCGGCAATATCTTTAACACTGGGGGAAACATATTGTATCCTTGCCTTTGTATCCAGTACATATACAATTTCATTTAAATTCTCAACCAAATCTTGAAAATTAATCTGGTCTTTCTTTTGCATCTTTAATCACTTATCCCCGGTTGCTAAAAGAGTATGTATTTTGTAACAACACGGCTCTTAATTATACCTGAAATAAAGTTTTGATTTTCAGGCGAAAGCTAAAGCTTTCTCCATAGCTTTTAGTGTCTTATCAATATCTTCATTGGTTAACGCAAGAGAAATGAACGCTGCCTCGAATTGAGAAGGAGGCCAGTAAATGCCCTGCCCTAAAAGGCTCTGATGGAAACCCATAAAGGAGTGCATATTTGATGAAGAAGCACTCTCAAAATCATTGACTTTTTTCAAGGTAAAGAAAAGTGTCAGTAAAGAACCAATGCGATTAAGGCAAAATTCACCAGAAGTTTGTCTTAAAAGGTTATTGATTCCTTCCTCCAGGCGATCTGTTTTTTGCTGAAGCTCTTCGTAAATTCCTTTCTGAGCCAGCACTTTAAGTGTTGCCAGCCCTGCAGTCGCTGCTACCGGGTTGCCTGACAGTGTACCGGCTTGATAGACAGCTCCCTGAGGCGCTACCATTTGCATAATCTCTTTTTTACCTCCATAAGCGCCAACGGACAGGCCGCCCCCTATTATTTTACCCAGACAAGTTAAATCAGGTATAACCCCTGTTGCTTGCTGAGCCCCGCCAAAGCTCAAACGGAACCCGGTGATAACTTCATCGAAGATTAGAACGGCCCCGTAGGCTGTAGCCAGCTGCCTCAACCCCTCCAGGAAACCCGGCTCGGGCTTAACCACACCCATATTTGCCGCAACCGGCTCTACAATGATAGCTGCAATGCTCCCGGGGTAATGTTCAAAAAGCTCGGTTGTTGCTTTGAGATTATTGTAAGGAGCGATCAATGTGTGTTTAGTATAGCTTTTTGGAACTCCTGGTGAATCGGGCAGCCCGGCGGTGGCCACTCCTGAGCCTGCTTTTACAAGCAAACCATCAGCGTGACCATGATAGCACCCCGAGAATTTGACAATTTTATCTCTCCCTGTAAAAGCCCTTGCCAGGCGCAATGCTGACATGGTCGCCTCTGTACCCGAATTTACCAATCGAATGTTTTCAATGGAAGGCACTGCTTTTACGATAAACTCTGACAGCTCAAGCTCCTTCAGGCAAGGCGCACCAAAGCTAATGCCATTTTCTATCTCACGCCTGATTTCAGTGATGACTTCCGGATGAGAATGACCTAGTATCAGGGGCCCCCATGAACAAACATAATCTATGTATTCATTGCCATCGACATCGGTTATACGGGAACCGCTCCCATTTTTTATGAACAAAGGGTTTTTGCCGACATTCTTAAAGGCCCTCACCGGGCTGTTTACACCTCCAGGAATGGCCTGTAATGCTTTTTCAAATAATTCATCGGAAACTTTGTATCTGGACATATTCCTCCTTTCATTTTTGTTTAAGCCAGCCGGCAGCTTCTTTCGCGTGATAAGTAATTATTATGTCTGCTCCCGCCCTTTTTATAGACGTTAGCACTTCCAGGATAACCTTCTTTTCTTCAAACAAACCATTTTTTGAGCCCAGTTTTAACATTGAATACTCGCCACTCACATTATATGCAGCCAATGGCAGATTAAAAGATGAACGAGCCCGGTTAATTACATCAAGAAATGAAAGTGCCGGCTTAACCATTATTATATCAGCCCCTTCTTTGACGTCTTGGGCTATTTCCCTCAGTGCCTCCCTTGAATTTGTATACTGCATCTGATAACTTGCACGATCTCCGAAGGAAGGGCACGACATACAGGCTTCCCGGAAGGGGCCATAAAACGATGAGGCAAATTTGGCCGAGTATGCCATTATTGGCAGGTTGGTAAAGCCATGGGCGTCAAGCGTCTTTCTTATGTATCCTATCCTGCCGTCCATCATGTCTGAAGGAGCAACCATATCAGCACCCGCTTCAGCGTGAGAGAGTGCCATTTTACCCAGCAATGGCAGGGTGGCATCGTTGTCTATGTTGCCATTTACTATAACTCCGCAGTGGCCGTGAGTAGTGTACTCACACAGGCAAACATCGGTTATTACAACCAGGTCTGAATTGATGTTTTTAATTTCTTTTATACCTTGCTGTATCAAATTATTTTCTGTGTAAGCCCCGCTACCGGTTTCATCTGTAGCATGGGGAACACCAAAAAGCAATAACGCTTGTATCCCAAGTTTGGAAACCTGCTTTATTTCCGGCTCCAGCATATCTATGGAAAAACGGTATATTCCTGGCATCGATTCTATTTCTTCCAGGCGCCCTGCACCCTCCACTAAAAATATGGGGCAAACCAGATTTTCAACGCATAAACTGGTTTCCCTGGTCAGGTTGCGCATGGCCTGACCTGTACGCAGGCGACGAAGTCTCAACCGGGGAAAATCAGCTGCCATAAGAACTCCTCCTGTCATAGTATTCTTCCATGGCCCGAACCAGCCCGGGTATCGTGCTTTCACGCGCTATGATTTTTACACTGAGCCCGGCTTTTTGAGCTGTTGCGGTCGTTTTTGGCCCGATGCAAGCTATGTCCACCCCTTCCAATAGATCCTGTGCCTGGCTACCCAGAGCTCCCAAGAGGTTGGTAACAGTTGAAGAACTCGCAAATGTAGCTACATCGATTTGCTTTTGTTCCAGCATAAGTTTAATTTTTTGCAATGTTTTTCTACTCGGAACGGTATCGTAAATCGGTACGTCATCAACCTGACCTCCCAGTGATTCTATGCCCATGGGAACTTCATCATCAGCTGCTTTTGCTCGGGGCAACAGAAAAAACTGACCTTTAACCATGTTTTTATCAAGATTCTTAATAAAAGCACTGCCTGTATACTCCTGTGGCATATAGTCCGGGGAAATACCGTGTTCAAGCAAAAGGCTGGCCGTTGCCGGACCAATGGCACCGACACGAAGGTCGTTCAGTTTTCGGGAATCATACCCCAACTCCGAAAGGCGTTTAAAAAATATTGAAACCCCGTTAACGCTGGTGAAAACCACCCACTGATATTTTTGAATTGACTTGATAGCTTTGTCGAGACGTTCTGTATTTTTAAAAGGTTCTATTTCAATGGCCGGTTGCTCAACCGGAATTGCCCCTGCTTCAAAAAGAACCCTGCTCAGACGGCTCGCCTGATGCCTGGAACGTGTTACCAGTATTTTTTTAGAAAATAATGGCCGGTTGTCAAACCACTCTAAAGAATTACGCAGACCGGCTACCCGGCCAACTATTAAAACAGCCGGAGGGCCGACTTCAAACTTTCTTACCGCTTCTGAGATGGTTTCCAGGGTTGCACAAATAACTTTTTGTGATGGCCTAGTTCCATCTTTTATTACCGCTGCCGGCGTGTCTCCTGCCAGACCGTTTTCCATTAGTCTTTTTGTAATTTGACCCATGCGCGCCATGGCCATCAGAAATACCAGAGTATCTGCACCAGTTGCCAGTTTTCCCCAATTAATACTGGAAATTTCCTTATCCGGATCTTCATGCCCGGTTATCACAGCAAAAGATGAAGCCAGCCCTCTGTGGGTAACGGGAATGCCGGCATAGGCCGGAGCAGCTACAGCAGAAGTCACCCCCGGCACAACTTCAAATTTAATCCCTAAAGATTTCAGGTGCTCTGCTTCTTCACCACCTCGCCCCAATACGAAAGGGTCTCCCCCTTTAAGCCTTACGACAGTTTTACCCTGCATGGCAAGACTGCCTAAAAGTTGATTGATTTCCGTTTGCTTCAATGTATGCCTGTCAGGCGCCTTTCCGGCAAAAATCAACTCTGTGCCTGATTCAACATAGTCACCGATATTTATATCCACCAGGCGGTCATAAACAACGGAGTCTGCCTTTTTCAGCAATTCCAGCGCTTTTACTGTCATTAGCCCCGGATCCCCTGGGCCGGCCCCGACCAGGTAAACTTTGCCTGCTTTATTTTCTGGTTTATTATCCACTAAAATCCGGAGCTCCTTTTACTACAAATGATTCTGCCAGCTCTGTTCCCATTTTACTGGCATCCGTTACGATGCCTTTAACAGAATCAAATACTACCGAATCCCCGCTGAGGCTGGCAGCCATGGCTCTGATGGTCATCTGATTATCCAGGCAACTGGCTTTTACCCCTACCGGCGCATGGCAGCCGGCTCCAAGCACCCTTAGAAATGCCCTCTCTGCTGTTGCTTCATGCGAGGTAGGTAAATGATTTATTTTCCCAAGCATTTTATCTAACTCGTTGTCTTCTTTACGTATTTCGGTGCCGATGATACCCTGGCATCCAGAAGGAACAAATACATCGGCATCCAGATACTGGGTTATCCAGTGCTCCAATCCCAGGCGCTTTAAAGCTGCTGCTGCCATTATTATTGCCTGATAGTTTCCGTCATGCAATTTTTTCAAGCGTGTGTCAATGTTTCCCCTTAAAGGCATAACCTGTAGATCTGGCCTTGCAGTTTTAAGCTGTACCTGGCGGCGCAAACTGCCGGTGCCGATTCTAGCTCCTGCCGGGAGCTGGTCGAGGTTGCCTGCACTTGAAACAAGCACGTCTCCGGGATCTTCACGCTCCAATACCGCTGACAAAAACAAGCCTTCAGGCTGTTTTGCCGGCATGTCTTTAAGGCTGTGTACAGCGATGTCAATCCGGTGAAGCTCCAGTGCTTTTTCGAGCTCCTTTACGAAAACCCCTACCGTGCCCATCTTGTCCAGGGCTGTTTCTTTGTCCCTGTCGCCGGTGGTTGAAATTTGCTTTATTTTGATATCTATATCCGGCACAAAAGCTTTTAGCCGGTCTGCCACCATTTGTGCCTGAATTAGAGCGAGTTTACTTGCCCTTGAGCCTATTATCAATCTCTTTTTCAAAACTATTTCCTTTCAGAAAGTTTAAATAGTTCAACAGCTGCATTGACATACAGACTGTTTTGAGGATTTTGTTTTAAATAACCGATCGGGTCCTGCAAGATGCGGTTAACTATGGCTTTAGTCATCGCATCTATCTGGTAGCGCTCTTTTGGCGAAAGCTCTGTGTTTAAATTTCTGAGTGTTGTTTCCAGATGACTGGCCCTGATATTTTCCGCCCGCTGAGCCAGAGACCGAATTATAGGACGCACATTCAATGTGTGAGAAAACTCTCTGAAACGAACAATTTCTTGATCAATAATTGCCTGGGCCGCATTTGTTTCTGTCTGGCGCTTGCTTAAGTTGCTGTCGCATGCTCGGCCTATATCATCAATATTGTAAAGCAAAACCCCTTCAAATCCATGTATGGCGGGATCAACATTCCTGGGAACGCCAATGTCTACAATAACAAGCTTTTTACCGGGGTTATTCGATAATACATGGCGAATCTGCTCTGCGTTTAAAAGGTAATGAGGCGCGTGGGCACAGGTAATAATGATATCAACCCCCTGCAAAACCTTTTCGACACAAGCAAAATCAACCAGCTCTACATCCAGCTTATCCGCCATATCCCGAGCATCTTGGCAGTACCGGCTGGCCATTATAATGCTGCCGACGCCTTTAGCTTTTGCTACCTGCGCCACCAGCTTTCCGGCTTCACCGGTGCCGATAACAAGAGCCTTCAGGTCGGCCGGTTCATCGCTTTTTGAAAGGGCGATATCCACCGCCATAGAGCTTGCTGAAAGCGAATTTTGGCTTATTGCTGTTTCCTCCCGGACTCGCCGACCTGTCTTTATAGCCGCTTCAAACAATTTTTTCAAAGCAAGGCCCAGTGACCCTGCTGATTCTGCAGCATAATAAGCATTTTTTACCTGACCTAAAACCTCATACTCCCCCAGTATCATTGACTCGAGCCCGGAGGCGACCCTGAAGAGATGTAAAGCAACGTCAGCATCATGTTTGCAATAAAGATAATTGCTGATAGATTCCATATTCAAACCTGAGCGAGCATGTAGAAAATTATCAAAACCTTTAGTTATATTACCAGGATTATCGTCCCACAAATAAAACTCGGTGCGGTTGCATGTTGACAAAATGACACCGCACTGCACATGTGAGCACAACTCTTCCAGGTAAACCGGAAGTTTACGCTGGCTTATCGAAAGGCTCTCACGTATCTCAAGGGGCGCTGTATTATGGTTCAAACCTATAAGATAAAAACTCATTTGCTTGTTCTAATCGCAGTTCAATCCGGTTGCCCGGGTTATTTTTGTTGTAATATAATCCTCAGCTCTTTTTGCCTGGCCTTGTTTAATAAAACCAAGCAATGATTCAATATCAAGTGCTTCTTGCCATGCCGAGTAGGGAGGATTTTTCCCTTCCAGCTTTAACTGGTGCCTTACATGACCAATGATATCGACAAGTGTCGAATACTCAGGCCCAAATTCCTCTTCCAGCTTTTCTTTTAGTTTACGGGCAAGTGCCGGGCTCTGGCCCGAAGTAGCTACAGTTACCACCAGACTGCCTCTGCAAAAATACGCCGGAAGTATGAAATCGGACAACTCTTCGTCATCAACAACATTTACCAAGACTCTTTTCTTCCTGGCATCATTGGAAATTGTTGTATTAATCTCTTTATTGTTTGTTGCAGCTATTACAAGGCTCATATTTTCAATATCATTGCTTGAATAAAGTTTCGATATGTGGACAATCTTTCCTTTATCCAATAGTGATTGCAAATCCGGGCAAATTTCCGGGCTTACAACAGTCACTACTGCCCCGTGTTCCAGCAGAGTTGCAGCCTTTCTCGCTCCTACAGCACCGCCTCCTGCTACAAGGCAGTTTTTGCCTTTTAAAAGAAGACCGACGGGATAAGGCTTGTTACGGATTGGTGGTTTCATGAATAATACCGGTTCCTTTGTTTTTTTATCTCACCTTCAGAGACCAGAGAAAGGTATTCCCTGTGACCGGTTTCTGAGGCTACTTTCTGCATAAAAAGCGAATGCTCAACCTCGTTTGCACAGTGAACCATGGCAAAAAAGTTTTGGGGGAACAGTTTATGCGGTTTTCTTAAATAACAATGGCTAACCTGTTCTTGTCGGGAAAAATATTTACCCAGAGATTCAGCCGTTTTATTGTCCACGCAAAAACAGGTCATTGCGTTGAACTCATATCCTAGCCGGCGGTGATTTACACTGGCACCATATCGCTTTACCACTCCTGCTCCGATTAGCTCCCTTACCATATCCAAAAATTCGTCGGTTCGAATATCCATTTCCCGAGAAAGCTCATAAAATGGAGTTGATGAAAGTGGCAGGTCTGATTGTATAATTTTCAAAACGCGTTTTTGCTTCGGAGATAGTTCAATGGTTGCTGGTTTGTTCTTTTTAATTGGCTCCGTCAATGGCTTGTTTGTTTCGTCAAAAACAGCCTTTAACTTGAAAACCCTGGTTGAAGGCAGGCTGATAGCCGTGGTGGCATTGCAGCCCAATCTTATTTTTTCGATCTCCTCAGCAATGTTTTGATCTTTTCTTGCCGCCAGAGTTATCCACAGGTTAAATTCATGATTGCGCAGGTAAGCATGGCTGATAAACGGATGACTGCATATAATTTCCGTACCTCGTTTTATGGCCTGCGACGGTATTTTGATTGCAACCAGCGTAGTCGTATAACCCAGCATGTGAGGGTTGGCTATAGCACTGATTTCACGCACAAGCCCTGATTCTTTATATTTGGTCAACCTGTATATTACTTCCTCGGTGCTGATGTTCAGTTTTTTACCAATCTCGTAATATGGTTGCTTGACCAGGGGGAAACTGGATTGCAGTATGCTTATTAAATTTTTGTTAATAGAATCAAGCATATTCTCTTCTCAATTAAAATGCAGCCTGGCAAACTGAAGGCCAATAAAAACAATAGGGTTCGGCTTCCAGGTAATCTCCAGTAGCTTCATAGGCACGCGCGCGGCAACCACCGCACACCCGTTTGTATTCACAGCTTCCACATTTGCCTTTGAGTTTGGATATGTCCCTGAGATCATTAAAAAGAGGCGACTGTTGCCAGATTTCTTTAAAAACCTGCTTTTTAAGATCTCCGGCCGGAAATGTAAGGTAACCACAACCCTGGACTATTCCGGTATGTGAAATAAAGCAGAAACTAACTCCGGCCAGGCACCCTCTGCTCATGCTTCGCGCATGGACAGATTTTGCTATTGCTTCCTGACCTTGTTGCTTCCTCTGCGCTACAATGCGCATGTAATGCGGTGCATCTGTTGGCTTGATGAATATACGGTCACTGTGTTCTACTTGCTTGTCATAAACCCAGTTAAGAACCCTTTCATATTCCTCAGCAGAAAGTTCGACACTTTTTAGATCTTCGCCTCTGCCGGTAGGCACCAGTAAAAAAGGGTGAAAGGCACTGGCCCCGACATCAAGTGCGAGCCTTAACAGTTCTTCAAGATGTTCGAAATTAAGGCGTGTAACCGTTGTATTAACCTGAACAGATATGCCGGCAGCCAATGAATGCCCTATGCCGCTTACTGCTCTCTCAAAGGCTCCTTTGACTCCCCGGAATGCATCCTGACTTTCAGCATCAGGATAATCAATGCTTATCCCGACTGCGCTGACACCTGTTTTTTTTAGATCTGCGGCTACTTTTGGAGTGATCAGGGTTCCGTTGGTTCCAAGTACAACACGCAAACCTTTACCCGTACTGTAACGGGCAATGTCGTACATATTGTCACTTAACAGCGGTTCGCCCCCGGTAAGTATAACAACCGGCTTGGATACTTCGATGATTTGATTTACTATATCCATGCAACTTTTTAGTGGCAATACATCGGAATCTACTTCTTTGTCAGAAGAGGCCCTGCAGTGGGCGCAACGCAAGTTGCATGCCCGGGTAAGCTCCCAGGCTACCATCCGCAATTCCGGCTTGATCAGGTTGCTACTTGATAAGTTATGCAATCTCGACTTTGGCTCCTATCTCGTCGTCAGTAAGATAGCAGGCAGGGTCCGGCCCCCAAAGGTCATTATAATAAGCTTCAGATCTAACCCTCAGATTTCCATTACATATATCGATGTATTTGCACGCCCCACACCTGCCCTTTAAAAGGGGCTTGCGGTTTCTAAGAGCTTTCAGTAGCGGCTCACTTTCATCACTCCATATCTGGCTGAAAGGTTTTTGCTTTATATTACCCAGAGAGTAATGCCACCAGAACTGATCAGGGTGCACATTGCCCGTATTATCAACAGCGCTAATGCGTACACCCGAGTTATTGCCGCCATTGCTTTTTAAGAGTTCAAGCGCCTTTTCTGCCTGTGGATGTTTCTCCCTCAATAATTTAAGGTACAGATATACTCCATCTGCATGGTTTCCCACTGTAAGAACCTCTTTAGGTTTTCCCCTGTCATGAAGGTCGACAGTGTGCCAGATTATAGTTTCCATAGTTTCACGCGTCATTTCAGAAGTAAGGTCTGCTTTTATAAGCCTGTCCCCCCGGCCGCTGTAAGCCAAATGATAAAGGCATATTCGATTGATATTTTCTTCTTCAATCAGTTTAAATATAGCCGGTACTTCTTTGTAATTGAACCGGGTCATAGTTATCCTGAGTGATACTCTAAGCCCCTGGTCGATTGAGTGGCGTATTCCATTCAAGGCAGCAGTAAAAGCGCCTTTGGAGCCCCGAAAGCGATCGTTATTATCCCCGATGCCATCCAGGCTGATACCTACTTCAGTAAAGCCTATCTGCTTTAAGCTTTGCGCTGTTTGAGCGTCAATAAGCGTGCCGTTGGTAGAAAGAGCCACCCTCAATCCTGCATTTGCAGCAAAAGAGGCTAATTCAAAAAAGTCCTGCCTCATCAGTGGTTCACCGCCGGAAAATAGGATTACCGGTGCATTAAAGCTGGCAATATCTGTTATGAACTCTCTGGCATCAGAATTGGTGAGCTCATCAAGCGCGGCTTCTGTAGTAGCTGATGCATAACAGTGCAGGCACTTGAGGTTACACGCCCGCGTTGAATTCCAAACAACAACGGGTTTTGGGATGGCATTATCAGGACTAAATGATACATGACCTCCTGTCCTGTATCGTAGATGGTCACCCGGACTGACGGTGTTACACAGTAACCTGGAGACTGAGATCAATTTTGGCTTACCCTTTCGGTCTTATTTTTTTTCGGTTTTACGTATTTTTGATGAGCAGTAATCAAAGATAAAAGCACTTCATCCAACATATGGTTTAAAGAAGGCAATGATTCCAGAACACGTTTATCCTGTGCAGTATTCTTTTTGATTAGATCAGCCATAAAATCTATGGTATGGCCCCGGTTGGAAAGAAAAGCTTCCACAGATTCGGTAAGAGACAGTTCCAGCTTTGCTAAAAGTGTGCCGAACTCTTCACCTTTTAACTGTGCCGCCTGGGATATTTGTTTACGCTGGGCGGGGCTTTTAATAAAATTTATTGTAAGGTTAAATAAGCTCTGGGTGACTCCAAGCAACTCCTGCTGGTCTTCATGAGATAAACGTTTAAACCATTCGGGTCTTACATGCTCATGTGCAACCTGTCTGTAAGTTGCAGACGTTAATTCCAGTTTCGCGGCCATATCTTTGATACTTAAAACCTTTTGCCTGGATGCATAAAAGCGCTTGAGTTCATCCAAGTCGTAACGCCTGTGACCTCCCGGTGTTATGAAAGCCTTGACCTGGCTTTCATCAGTCCATAACCTCAAGGTGGCTTCACTAACGCCTAAAAAATTACTGGCTTCATGGATGTTTAGCATTTTTTTTGCCTGCATAACACTTCACCATACGATTGCAAATCTAAAGAAATCTACATAATATTTAAGAATTATGATAGTATATATCATAAGTTGGAATTATTGCAAACCGAAAAAACTTAAAGTTTGCAAACGCTGATCCTTAAGTGATGGTTTGCACCGAACAAATTATGGGGCGATAATTTATTGCCGCCTTGATATATGCTTATGCAACCCGGTCACCCGGTGCAACAAACCGACCGGAATCCATTTAGAGGCAGCACTGAAAAAGAGGGGTAAAGAATCAGCTATTTACCGCGCACGATAAGAACGGGCACGTCGCTTATTCTTACAACTTCTTCGGTTACACTGCCAAGGGCCAACCGTTTTATGCCTGAAAAGCCGTGCGTCGACATAGCTATGACGTCTGCCTTTTTTTCCATGGCTGCGTTAACAATTTCCTCTGCTGTTTTACCAATAGCCACCAGGGTATTTACTTTAGAAAATTTGGGCCGCAGTGATTCTGCCATCATTTCCAGATACTGCAAAGCTTCTTTGTGTATCTCTTCCAGTTCATCCGGTTTTTGGGGCGCCTGAGCACTACGGTCCCTGGTAGGTATGTTAAATTTGGTGGCAGGTATTACTTTCATTAATGTAACATCTACCATTGTATCCGGGTACATTTTGGCAGCAATTTCTTCAACATAGGGCAGCACCGCTTCAGCTACTTTTGAACCATCGAGAGGTACTATAATTTTTTCTTGCATCAGACTTACCTCCTCCTCGTTATTATCTTTATTCTACCTCATCCTTCTTTTTAGTCAATAGAGACACGGCAACAAGTGTTAAAAAGCTGAGGGGCACTGAAATTATTGCCGGCTGACTTATAGGCATTGGAGCGCTGGAGGCAGGCAAATCATACACCTGGCTGAATGTTTCCGGTGCCAGAAGTATCATCACCAGAGAGCCAAACAAGCCAACAGCTATAGAGGCAATAACACCTTTTGCTGTAACCTTACTCCAGAAAAGTATCATGATTATAGCCGGCAGGTTGGCTGACGCAGCGATGGTAAAAGCCCACCCCACCAGAAAGGAAACGTTCATATTTTTGAAAGCAACACCCAAAGCCATGGCAATTATGCCTACCGTAACGGCTGCTAAGCGGCCGACAAGTACCATCTTTTTTTCTGACAACTGGATTCTAAACGTTTTATGAGCCAGATCTATGGCAACTGCTCCGGAAGCAGCTACAATAAGACCGCTTACAGTGCCAAGTATGGTGGCAAAGGCTATAGCAGATATGATAGCAAATATACCCAGGCCAAAAGAACGAGCCAGCAACGGTGCCGACATATTTTCGTTGGTAAGATCAATCACTCCATGCGTCATAGCACCCAGGCCTATAAAAAATGTCAACAGGTAAAAAAGCCCGATAGATGCTACAGCTACAATGGTTGACTTACGGGCAAAAGCCGGGCTGGGAACCGTATAATATCGTATAAGTATATGCGGTAGAGCGGCTGTTCCCAGGAAAAGTGACAACATGAGTGAGACAAAATTAACCCGGTCGGCCCCGGATGCCCCCTTATCTGGATCTATTTTGAAGTTTTGCCCGGGCACCAGTATTTCTGAGCCCTTCGTTGGTATCTGGTAATATACAGTTGCCTGGCTGTTGCCATCATATAGACGCTGTGAACCCCAGCGAACTACTTCGCCCTCCTTTATTATGCCAAAAAAGGAAAGCAGGTTAACCGGGCCTGTCTGGACATTGTCCTTTCCATCGATAACACTGAGGTGACCTACCTGGAAAAATTTTCCTTCTTCCTTTGGGGCACCATTGTAAAGATCGGGCTGGCCTGGCTGGGTAACTATGGATTGGGCCTGGGTTAGAATTCCCTGATCCTCTTCAAGCTTCCAGAAGTTGATAAGGTTGTCCTTTTCGGCTTTTACGAATACCATGCCTTCTGCTTCAAATTCTTCGATTAAAGTGTATGAAGGGTTTTTCAGTTCAATATTTCCGGGTGTTGCATTAGCCAGTTCAATGGTCTGCAGGTCATGAAGGGGGTTGCCCTCTTCGCCTGGGGATGTAGAAAAACCGCTAAACAGAAGCAGCCCGGTGACTCCCAGCGAAAAACCAATCAGTAAACCCCCTTTTATAAACTGCACCATTGTGGTAGAGGCCATGCCTGCGGTAGCTACGATCAGGATGACTACCGCGCCAACCATGAAAACACCGGCTTCAAATGGCAGGCCGAGCAGTGGCGTAATAAGAGCACCTGCCCCTACCATTTGGGGAATCAGGTAAAACAAAGAAACGACCAGAGTGGATATACCGGCTGCCAGAACTACCCCCCGGGATTTAAACTTGGCGTCAATGGCAGAGGCGAAAGTGTATTTACCCATGCGTTTGAGTGGTTCAGCAACTACAAAGAGGGCTACCATCCAGCCGGCAAGAAAGCCGATGGAGTAAAGAAAACCGTCGTAACCATATAAAGCAATCATGCCGGCGATGCCCAGGAATGAGGCGGCGGATAGATAATCACCGGCAAAGGCTATACCGTTAACGCCCCAGTGTATATTGCCTCCGGCAGCATAATAACCGCTGGCAGATCTGGCTCTGCGAGCAAACCAGTATGACAGGCCCAATACAACAAGAACGAATAATATAAATATTACAATTGCCAGGGGTTCAGCTGGATAATTCATTACTCAACCCCCTCTTCGGTTTCTTCGCAAGCGTCATCACCCTTTTCCTTGTTGGAGCATATATGGTTGTAGATGACTGCCAGAATTACAGCCAGAATGATAAGGCCAAAGCCATATACTATAGACAGGTTGAGCGGGCCTATATCAGATGCCATGAATGTCGGGCTTACAACACTCATGATGACGAAAATCAGATATATCGGCGTAAAAACAGCAAACAATATAAGCCCCAGCTTTGACTTGAAAGCCCCTGATTTCTCAGTCTTCCACTCTGTTGAAGGTCCGTGTCCCATAGTGTTCTTTCCTTTCGGTTAATAACATAAACAGGTGGCCAAAGTGCATCGACTCCAAGGCCACCTGTTTTTACGCTTATTGCTTGTCCGGAGTAAAGTACATCAAAAAATGCAGGTCTTAAAATTTTTCGAAGTCTACCAAAAAACATTGGCTGCTAGCAACTATTGCTAAAGTATAGTTATAATTTCAACCACTGCGCCTTTACATATAGGGATCCTGAGATTAACCAGCAGGTCTTAAAAGACAGATTTCAAACAGTTTTTGCCAGGCCATGCAACCCGTAGTATTTTACAATGCAGGCCATCGGGAACAGGTGCATAAATGGCTTGAATCCTTAAGCGGTAGTGAGTTACTGACTATCAGCCGTTAAGATTGGTGATAATGCGAACTTTTTACTGGAAAAATGGTATTATTCTACAAAATTTGAGGGGAATTATTTTGGTTAAAAGCAAAATTATCCTGTTATGCATCAACATTATAGGAGGTGTTTCAGTTATCGGCAGTTACATCTTTGGTATTAATGCTCAGCCAGCCGGGGCTGATGCCCTTTGGGGAGGAGTGCCTGAAAATATAAGGGTTGTCTACACTGTTTCCATGTTCATTGCTGCTGCCGGGTATTTCGCATTTTTATATTATATACTGGTAAAAATAAACCTGGCTGGTACCGGGGCTGTAAACGCATTCAGCTACGGGGTTTTTCACCTGATTTTTATTGCAATACTGCTTCCCTCTGCACTCTGGATGCCGCTTACCAATCTGTACCTGGCAAACCCTGGACCATTCTACTTTGCAGGGGTAGTCCTGGTGCTGGCAATGGTTGGCATAGGTTCTCTCTGCCTGCTAATGGCTATTCTTAAGTTGCGCCCGGTTTACCCGGGCCTATCTCGCTGGCTTGCTATTGCAGGCAGTGCTTATTTTACTTTTCATACCCTGGTGCTGGACGCAGTTATATGGCCGGTGTTGTTTCTTCAATAAAGCCAAAATAATTTGTTAATTAAAAGGAGTAATTATGAAAATCCATTTCTATTGCTGGACAAAATGAAATACCTGCCGTAAAGCAAAAGAGTTTCTTTTGCAAAAGGGTTACAATCTGGATGAAAGGGATTTTTTCAAGAACAAGTTCTCCCGGGATGAAATAACTTCCATACTGAAAACCAACTCACCAGAAGAAATGTTTAATTTTAAAAGCCCTGCCTATAAAAAGCTCGGCCTCGATAAAGAAAAGCTAAGCGATGAAGAACTTATTGAGCTTATGCTTAAAGAGCCACGCCTGGTTCGCCGGCCGGTGGTAATAATAAATGGAAATGTCCACTTCGGAGCCAGTGCCAGCTACCTTGAAAAAGAAGCAGGCGTCTAGTCAGCCGTAAATTTAATGTTTAAAAAGAAAACATTCTAGATTGACACCGGGAACTGCTATCCCTTAACGATTTTGAGCGTTAATATTATTGAATGTGAATAATCGGAGGGATACATAAATGAAAGGTTTCAAATACATACTTATCTCGTCTATGGTAATACTCCCGCTGATGGCAACAGCCTGCTCAAGCCAGGTCGCCAGCGGACAGGACGCCCTCACCGAAGGAAAGGCCAGGCAAAAAGCAGAGCAGTTTGTCAGGCAAAGCCCAACATTTGCTTTTGATGGCATGGAGGAGACTCTGGTGCTTACGGAGACACTTTACCCCGATATTGAAAATGCCTGGACTTTTGTTTTTGAATTTGAAAGCCGTCAATACGGCTATGGCGACAGGACCGGACAGATGTTACTGGAGGTAATAACGCCCCATGAAGCAATGGTCACAATAGAGCAGGGCCAAGTAATAAGTGCCGTAATGGACGGTGTGTGGGATATGCTGGCGCAGGAACTCATCAGCGATCAGGGAAACGGATAACGGCACTTACCCTGTAATCGGGCAGACTGGTAGATCGCTACCAGTCTGCCCTTTTTAACCCTATGCTACTACGGAGAATAAAGGTTATTTCTTAAATAGAGCGGCCCAGATTATGGCATCAAGAACCATGGTGTGGAATGCGAAATAGCCGCTGCCGGCAACTGCAAGCCACAGGTAGAAATCTCTCTGAATGCCGTCCAGGCTTAACAAGGTCCAGACTAACCCGATCGAGGCCAGGCCAACAATAAACAAAACCAGGCGCACACCAACCCATTTTAACGCAGCTGGCCTGTCTACGTACTTGCTGGTAAGTGGCATCCAAAGTGCGGAAGGTAAAAGAATTAAAACAAAAACGGCATAAAAAATATTGTAACTGAATGTACCGGCTATGGTTACTGTAGCAGGTTCAAGTTGGAAAAAAATATAAGACAGAAAGGCAAAATAACCCAGTGCAGCAATAATCATTGAAATACCATAGGCCGGGCGGATTTTTTGAGGCACACCGCCCCACAGTGCATCGGCTCCACCCTCCTGAGATTTCAGGCACAGAACATAGCTACTAATAACCGCTATACCGCCCACAATATTAATTGCCAGTAAAATTAACTGTTCTATTTCCATCATTGCTACTACCTTAATTACTGTTATTTATTCAGCCCTTCTTATAGCTGCCAGTAATACGCCGGGGCCGCCATGCACTCCCAGACTGGGACCCAGTTCATCTATAGAAATTTTTTCTTCTTCTATGAATTCACTCAACCGCTTTTTTAGCAGGACCGCCCGGTCGGCTACTTTGCTATGGACTATGACAAGCTCACTTATAGGAATATTTCTTCTAACGTAATCATAAATCCTGTCCATGCCTTTGTTGACAGTACGTACCAATCCGCCACGGACAATTTCCCCATCATGAAATGTAAGAAGGGGCATAACATTAAGTATTCGGGAGGCAGTAGCTATGGTTTTATTCACCCTGCCGCTTCGCGCCAGGTATTTCATGGTTTCAAACATGCCAAACATACCTACTTTACCAACGGCCTCCCTGGCTTCATTCGCCACCTGTTCAACACTCGCACCAGCCCTGGCTGCCCTTGCTGCGGCCATAACCACCAGCCCAAGACCGGCTGAATTGAATTTGGAGTCTACAACTTCAATCGGACACTGGCTTTTTAGTGTATTTTTTGCCATCACTGCTGAATTAAAGGTGCCGCTGATTTTAGATGATACATGAATGGAAACAATGCCACCGGTTGCCCCGCAGTACTCACGATAAACAGACGAGAAATCTTCCGGGTTGGGCTGAGAAGTCGCCGGATGGTCGGCAGAAGAGGCCAGCATTGAATAAAACTCATTAGTTTGAATATCCACTCCGTCAAGGTAATCTTTGTTGCCAAACCTCAAATGGACCGGCACCACTATGATGCCCATCTGCTTTGCCACTTCCTGCGGGATGTCAGAGGTGCTGTCTGTAACAACCTGAACCTTCATCACATTCTCCTTTTTTACCGCTGCCTTAGAAAAGTAAAGCTGCCCGGCAAAAACCCGGACTGAGCAGTTAAAAATTTTCGTAATTGTATCACACTTGAAACAAGCTTTGGCAATTATCTTTTAAAAACTTATAATTTGGGCAAAAACTTTTTACCGCCAAACTTAACTGCCCTGCAGATTAAGCGGGGCACCAGGCCTGATATTCCCGGCGGCCAGTGAAATTAAGGATATAAAGTGAAGTTAAGGATGTAAGGGCATTAAACTAAACTCTGCTGCTAAATTGTTGAAAAACAAAATCTAGATTCCGGATTTATCTCGTTTTACCTTCCGGAAAACCATATGACAAGGTTAATTATGACTGTTAAAACAAGGCTGATTAGAAGGAAGGTAGCCACAGGAAATATTATTTGGAAGCTTCCTCTATGAAAAAAGATGTCGCCCGGTAATTTTCCCAGAAACGGTACCTTGTTCCAGAACAAAAATATCAAACCCATTACGGCAATCACCGCCCCGGTAATTATGAGAATTTTGCCAAGGTTCTCCATGCCACCCATACTCTCAAATATTATCTCCCTGCCAGGACTCAATCCTTTACCTTAATTATATAACATAAGCACAAATTTAATTATTTTGTTTTAAGAATTTGCATTTATAATCCAACAAAGAGTCTTTTAAGGAAAGTTTTTAACCGGGTTCCAGCACAAACACTTTCTTTTTTTGGTATTTTATAGCCAGCATCACTTTCTTGCAACGGTTTGCCTCTGGTTGTAGAATACCCTGTAAAACGTTGCTTTCCATGCCAAAATACACCTCAGAATTTAGTTCAAACACACCATAATGAACGATAAAATCCACAAAGAAACAAAAGCCGACAATAAATTCGAGTGCCCGGTTAGCTACCTGCTTTCTGATATATACGGTGAAGACATAACAAGCGGAGAAGCTATTGCGCGGCTGACGGAAGAGGGAATTTCTATAATCCAGGCCCGTAAAGAGGTCCTCCACCTGCAGTACCGTGATATTATCAAAGTTTACAGGCAGGATTACAAAGCGAAACTGACTTGCACTTCCGGGGAAACCCTTTCACTTTTTAACCTGGAGTATCGCTATGATGACTTTTTAAGAGTACTTTCAGGTTTGCGCAACGAAGTGCTTTTAAAGGATTTACTGGTAAACGAAAACTTGAAAATGCCGGGCATTGCGGGGCAGGTGACGTTTATAAACGATGAAGGTAAAGAGCATATTATTGGAAAAAGCGAAATCAGAATTTATGACAGCTCCGTTGTTATACTGCCCGGTACAGGGGAAATCGTCAGGTTGTCATATGGTGAAATTTTTGAATTTAAAAGCAAGGGTTGCAAATTAAGCATATTTACCGACTGGGGCGAAAAGTATATTTTTTCCATGTTGGGCCAGCAATTTGACCTGCTTTTACAAGAGCTTTCCAGGGCAATGGAAGAGCTTTATTTTAAAGTACAATGCACCCTGGGCGAGTTATTGCCAGGGATAAGCCCAACGGTTATACGTAAAGCTTCACGTTTAATGAAAGAGGGTAAAGCTGTAAAACGCTCAGAAATCGAAGGCGTATCTCCGAACCTCTGGTCGGAGCTTGAAAAAAAGCTGGCTCAAACGGGCATAAAAGAAAAGTACAATTTCCTGACATCTATAGCTCAAGAAAACGAAATATATGCAGGCATAAAAAAGGGCCTGATGGGTAAGATTGGGGGAGGGGAATACATATGGCTGCTTATACCCATTTATTCCACCAACCACTCGGAGCCGGGCAACGCCATAGCTATGGAAGCAGTAAGCGGCAAGGGTGGAAGTAAAGCTACCTATTTTTTTCGGATTGTCAGCCGCAGCGACTATGCTTTCTATCAGTGCCCGCAAAACCTGGAAAGCGCAGTAGAAACCTTTGTAAAATATGTAAACCGCTGCATGCAGGCAATAAATTTCAGGCGCGAGCCTGTCTACCTTCCAGAGGAAAGGCTGCGGGAGCCACGCTATCGTAAATACCGGGAAGCATTACAGCAAATACCATCCCTGAGGATCCTGCGAGACCTGTTTATAGGCCGGGTAATATATTCTTCAAATAAACAGTGGCAGGAGGAAGTTATGGATTTACTGCGCTTCAATGTTAGCCAGATTGATGATAATGTGAAATGGACCAAAAGAAAATAATAGTGTTCTTGCCAGGCAATAAATTATGTTTACATATCAAAAATAACCCCTGCGAAAAACCATTATTTAATTGTTACATGAAGCATCTTTACCTCCCCGGACCGTGAACCCTGTGACAGGCAACCAGGTGCCCGAAAGCTACCCGGGTTAATTCCGGGCTGGCTTTAAAACACTCATCCCGGGCTTCCGGGCAGCAGGCAACATAAACACAACCTTCATCTGAAACCCTGCTTTTTGCATGAACATCACAAACCCCGTTTTGCAAAATTACATCGCCATTAAAGCCCTGCAAAAAGCGTGTATAGGGATGACGAGAAAAGAATTCAAACATGCTCCCGTCTATCATCTCCACAATTTTCCCGCCATACATAACTGCAACCCGGTTGCTGAGGTAATTAATTGCGGCTAAATCGTGCGAGATTAATATGAGGCTCAGATTATGTTGCCGGTTCAATTCAAGTAACAGGGCAAGCACCTGAGCCGAAACTACCGGATCCAGGCCTGTATTGGGCTCATCGGCAATGATTAATTCCGGCTCCAGTACCAGCGCCCTTGCCAGGGCCGCGCGGCGGCGCTGCCCGCCGGAAAGCTCCGAAGGATAGCGCCCTGTAAGCGAATAAGGCAGATTAACCTGCTCAAGCGCCTTGCTTATGGCCTTCTGCCTTTGTTTTTTGGCACCCACGCAGTGAATCAGCAGCGGTTCTTCCAGAGCCGAATACAGACTCTGGCGCGGGTTCAGGGTTGAATCTGCATCCTGAAAAACCACCTGCACCTGGCGGCGATATTGCTTCAGATCCCCTGGGCTGAATTTAAATATTTCACTGCCTTTATACAAAACGCTGCCGCCGTCCGGCTCAAGCAGCCTCAATATTGTTTTACCCAGCGTTGTTTTACCTGATCCGCTTTTACCTGCAATACCGAATATCTCGCCCCTTTTTACACCAAACGAAACATTGCGGACTGCCTGAATAATTTGATCCGAATGACCAAGACGGGCCAATAGATTATGGCCCAATGTGAAGTTCTTGCTTAAGTTTCTTACTTCCAGCATTCTTTGCCTCCATGGTAAAGATGGCAGGCAACGACCCCTTCACCGGTTGCTACCTCAGCCGGCTCGACCTGAGAACAAACCGGCATTACTTGAGGGCAAAGTGGGTAGAAGGGGCAACCGGAAGGAAAAGTAACCATGTCAAGCGCCCCGGCAGTTATGCTTATGGACCCGCCTCGCTTGAACTGCTGACTCTTGAGAAGCAGCCGGGTATATGGATGCTTTGGGCTTGAAAGAACCGCTGAAGTTTTACCGAATTCGACCACTCGCCCGCCATACATAACCGCTACCCGGTTACAAATACTTTTAATAGCATCAACCTCGTGACTCACAACTATCAGGGTGGTTTTACCGGCAAGCATACCAAGCAGTTCAAGTATCTCGAGCCGGGTAGCCCTGTCCAGAGCAGTTGTAGGTTCATCGGCAATTACCAGTTGCGGTTCAAGCAGCAGAGCCATGCCGATCAGGACACGCTGGCGCATACCACCGGACAACTCATGCGGATAACTATCCAGCAGCCTCTTAAAAAACCTTTCATCCCCGAAATTCATGCGATTAAACAGGTCTTTAATTTCATTGTAAGCCGGAGAGCCGTATCCGGGTTGCCTTGTCCTAATAATCTGCCACAAGCCGGTTCTACCATGCCTCCGCCCAATTGTCTCCCCCAGCTGCTGTCCAACTGTATACACAGGATTCAGAGCGGTTGAATGGTTCTGAGGGATAAGAGCAATACCTCTGCCCCTTATATGACGCATCTGATTTTCACTCAACCCGGTAATGTCACGGCCGTTAAATATTATTGAACCTTTAGCTATTACGCCGGGTTGCTGCAGGCGCATCAGGGAAAGCATAAGAACTGTTTTACCGCAGCCACTTTCTCCCATGACTCCCAGCCGTTCCTGTTTTTCCACCGTCAGGTTTACTCCCCTGTTTGCACGGACAGCTCCCGTTGAAGTTTCAAAGTTTACATGTAAACCTGTTACGCAAAGCAGGTTTTTCATCTCTCAAGCATCCTTTTTAAGCGCGGGTCCCCTTTGTCTTCAAACCCAAGGTTAATTAAATTTAACCCAAAAATTGAAAGTCCTATAAGCAACCCTGGAGGCAGGTACCACCACCACATTTCGCGTATAAAGCCCCCTCTTGAAAAAGCATAATGCAGCATGCTGCCCCAACTTTTTGCAGAAGGGTCACCGAGGCCCAGAAAGCTTATTGAGGCTTCGATTAGCATGGCTGAAGCCAGGGTTAATACAAATTTTGCAGCTATGATCGGTAATGCATTGGGTAAAACGTGGCGAGTCATTATCCACCAGTTTCCAGCTCCCAGTGCCCTGGCAGACTCTACGTAACCGGATTCTCGCAGACTTAAAACCCGGGAACGGACAACCCGTGCCATCACCGGCCATAAAATTAGCCCAATAACCAGAGCAATATTAAAAAACCCCGGCCCAATGTATACTGAAATAAGAATAATAAGTGGCAAGGCAGGAACAACCAGAGCTACGTCAGTCATCCCCATCAATATATTATCCAGTATGCCGCGCCTGAAACCGGCCAGTGTGCCTGCCGAAACTCCGATAAACGTGGCAATAAGCGCTGCAAGAAACCCAACCGAGAGTGACACCCTGCCGGCAAAAACAAGTTCTGAAAAAATATCCTGACCGACATCGTTGGTGCCCAGCAAATGGTCAATTGAAGGTGGGAGAAATGCCTGATAATAATGCCATGGGTCATGGGGTGCAAGAAAAGGCGCAAATAGAGCCACAAGCAACAAAACCGCCAGAGTTACTGCTCCGGTAGCGATCAAGCTGTTAGATTTTACAGCCCGCAACAGATTCATCAACCGGTCCTCGGGTCCAGCTTGCTATACAATAAATCGGCCACAAAATTGGCAACGAGCACACATACTGCAATAATGAAAAAGGCGGATTGCAACAGCGGATAGTCCCGGGCGCCGATAGCATCATAAATAAGAGTACCCATTCCCGGCCAGGAGAAAACCACT
>PUOQ01000092.1 GCA_003552785.1 Dehalococcoidia bacterium | reverse complement strand
GCAATAAAGCGATCGATAAACTGGCTGAGCTTACCAGGGACTACAAAAACATCGAAGATATGGCAGTAGTCCATTCAACCACACCCCAGGATGCTCAAAACCTAAAAAACCGGTTGCAAAAAATTCATCAGGGCTTGCCGGTAACCGTCTCCAGGCTTGGGCCTGCACTGGGTGTTCATGGCGGCCCCGGTGCAATTGTGCTGGCTTTACGGGAAAAGGCGGGAATGCTTTCTGATAAGCCAGATGAGGCGGGGGGTAAAAAGTATTTTAACCTGCCGAATCTACCTGAATTCAAATTACCCAAGCTCCGCTTTGCCAGTTTGTAACCAGCCCGATAAGAAGGAGAGATCTCTTGACGGCTGCACTCAATAAACTCGAAAAAGTACTTGAGCTTGAAGTGCAAAGAGGATGTGAAGACAGGGCCGTCATTGGTGGACTCGATCGTTTTTTAGCTCACTGGCTTGAAGAATACGGCCACACAACAAGCACATCAGGTAAAAATGATCTAATAAGCCAGCTCAAGATCGGCACTACCCGGTATTCATCGATGGATATTAATTCCAGATACGTATGGTTAAATGGAATAATCGATACTATTAAAAAAAATAAGCCCGGCATTGTTGCACCAGATACAGTGCACCCTTTAAATGAAAAAAAAGCTGGCCCCAAAAAGCAACCCCACCCCGTTGACTTTGATATTGAATCCCCCGTTTCGCATATTAAAGGCGTGAGCTCTGCCATGGCATCCAAACTTTCCAGGCTTGGAGTTAACTCCATTAAGGATTTGATGTATCACTTCCCCAACCGTCACCTTGATTATAGCTGCCTGAAAACAATTTGCGGACTGGTTGAAGGCTCTGAGGAAACCATTATTGCAAATGTCTGGGAAGCAAGACAGATAGACATTAAAGGCCGCCGGTCTACAGAAGCAACCCTGGGAGACAAAACCGGCAACATCCGGGTGGTATGGTTTAATAACCCTTATATTGCAAGGTCACTGACACCGGGGAAAAATATTGTTATAAGCGGAAAGGTAAAAATATTTGGCTCCCGTCCGGTTTTTGAATCACCCGACTGGGAGTTCTTTGATGAAAATGAAGAGCTGGTGCATACGGGAAGACTGGTACCGGTTTACCCGCTTACCAAAGGTTTATACCAGCGCCAGCTCAGAAAGATTTTAAAAACCGCTCTGGATGAATACTTGCATAATGTGATTGAATTTCTACCTGAAAATACACTGAAAAAGAATGGCCTGCTGGAAATCAGGCAAGCAATATCCAACGCCCATTTTCCCGCCAGCCTGAAACTGAAAAACCAGGCCCGAACCAGGCTTGCTTTCAATGAATTATTTTTACTTCAGCTCGGCGTTCTTCGAAAGAAGAAACACTGGGAAGCGCATACTACATCTCCCATACCTCCCGACAAAGAATCACTGATTTCATTTGTAAAATGCCTGCCCTTTAGCTTAACAGCCGCACAAAAGAGAGTAGTTGCCGAAATACTAAATGACCTTAATAAAAACAAACCCATGGCCCGGTTGCTTCAAGGAGAAGTCGGTAGCGGCAAGACAGTAGTCGCCCTTATAGCAATCCTAATGGCAGTAAATAATGGGAGGCAATGTAGCCTCATGGCTCCTACTGAAGTGCTTGCCGTTCAGCATTTCAAGTCGATCACCAGCCTGCTTGGTAATTATGTTAAATTAAAAACACAAAATGACTTTGTCTTTGAATTTGCCTCTGGAAACGGGGGGTGTATCAGAATTGCTCTTCTTACCAGCGACATAAAGAGTTCCATAAAAAAAGAAATAATTGAAGGAATAAAAAGTGGCAACATCAATATTGTCATTGGCACTCATGCCATTATTCAGGGGGAAATTTCCTTTTACAACCTGGGTTTAGCCGTAATTGATGAACAGCACCGGTTTGGTGTAGTCCAGCGCCAGGCCCTCAGACACAAAGGCGATAATCCCCATATACTGGTAATGACTGCTACACCGATTCCGAGAACACTGGCATTAACGTTATACGGAGACCTCGACCTTTCAATCATTGATTCACTGCCACCCGGCCGGCAGATAATCAAGACCCGCTGGTTAAAACCTGAGGAGCGACATAAAGCCTATAATTTTATACATAAACAAATTAACACCGGGAGCCAGGTGTTTATCATCTGCCCGCTGGTAGAAGAATCCGAAGCTTTACAGGCGAGAGCAGCCACAGCTGAATTTAAACACCTCTCCCGGGAAGTGTTTCCCGGCTTTAAACTTGGCCTGCTACACGGGCGTATGAAATCAGGCGAAAAAGAAAAGGTGATGCGTGAATTTTATGAAGGTTCACTCGATATCCTGGTCACTACACCTGTTGTTGAAGTAGGTATTGATGTGCCCAACGCTACCGTAATTCTTATTGAAAGCGCCAACCGGTTTGGGCTTTCGCAGCTACACCAATTCCGAGGCAGGGTTGGAAGAGGAAAACATCAGAGTTATTGCATGCTGATCTCTGAGTCTATCACCGGCACAGGAGCTGAACGATTAAAAGCAATTGAAGAAATTCATGACGGTTTTAAACTTGCTGAAAAAGACCTTCAACTGAGAGGTCCGGGCGAATTCTTCGGCACACGGCAGAGTGGTCTGCCCGACCTCAAAATGGCAAAACTTTCCGACGTATTGCTACTGGAAAAAGCCCGCAGGGAAGCTGAGCTTGTATTTAAAGCTGATGCTGATCTACACTCTCCCAAACATCGTTTAATGTATGAGGAATTATTGAAGGTATGGACCGATGACCCCGCTGAGCGAAGTTAATATTGCCCTGAATCCATTTTTTACCTGGATTACTCTGTTGAAATTACCCCCAGGGGACCTTTAGACAAATCGCCAATCCCTGGCTGGCTGTGTTATAATCTTAACTCAACCTTTAGATATGTCAAATATATTATCTGTAAAACACAATCTATATATAGAGCTTTCCAAAGCTGTTAAAAAATCTCAGGCGGAAGGTAAACTCCCCAGCGTTCCTGTGCCGGATATCGGCCTTGAACATCCACAGAGGCCAGAGCATGGTGACATAGCTACAAATCTGCCTCTTAAATTGGCCCGTGCCATGGCCATGAAACCACTGGATATAGCATGTGAAATAGCTGAATCCCTCAGCGATATGGAAGAGTTTTCCAGGGTTGAAGCCGTAGCTCCGGGCTTTATTAATTTGACTTTCAGTTCTTCCTGGTTAAACAGCCAGGTTAATTCTATTTTAACCGATCAGGATAATTATACCCGGCTTGATATTGGCAACGGTGAAAAAGTACAGGTGGAATTTGTCAGCGTTAACCCGACTGGTCCATTGCATGTAGGCCACGGCAGGGGTGCTGTACTGGGCAGCACGCTCAGTAACGTTTTAAGAGCCTGCGGTTTTGATGTTTACCGGGAGTATTATATAAATGATGCCGGTAATCAGATTGATTTGTTTAAACATTCTTTGTACATAAGATATATGCAAGCCCTGGATCACAGCGTTTCCATGCCTCAGGAAGGCTATTTTGGCAAGTATATGTTTGAACTTGCGCATAATATAATTCAAAATTACGGGCGCAATTTTGAATCCATGCCTAAAGATGAAGCCGTCAATGAGCTTGGCGAAATCGGCCTCCAGCTGATGGTTGACAATATCAGGCATGAACTTGAGCTTCTCCGTGTCGAATTCGACGAATGGTTTTCTGAGAAAACACTCTACCAGAAAAGCGATTACCAGAAAGCCATGGCAATACTCAAAGAGGGCGATTACCTCTCCAAAAAAGAACTGGCTACATGGTTTGACTCTACCGCACTGGGTGACAACAAGGACAATGTTATAGTCCGAAGCGACGGCTCACCAACTTATTTTGCCGCAGATATTGCTTATCATTACAATAAATTTGTCACCAGGGGCTTTGAACGCGTTATTGATATATGGGGCGCTGACCACCAGGGGCATGTTTCACGCATGAAAGCAGTAATTGAAGCCCTTGGCCTTGACCGGGATAAATTGGAAATCATAATATCGCAGATGGTCACCCTTAAAAGAGGCGGAGACCTGGTGCGTATTTCCAAAAGAAGCGGTGAGATGATAACACTGAAAGAAGTTATCGATGAAGTCGGCAAGGATGCCTGCCGCTTTTTCTTTTTGTCGCGCTCTGCCAATAGCCAGATGGACTTTGATCTTGAGCTTGCCCTTCGTGAATCTCCCGACAACCCGGTGTATTACATCCAATATGCCCATGCAAGAATTGCCAGCATATTGCGCCTTGCTAAAGAAGAAAATATCGACTTTAGCGGCGGAGACACCGGCCTTCTGAATGACCCGTCCGAGCTGGCACTTATCAGAGGCATGGTAGAACTACCGGAAGTTATTGAACTGGTAGCAAAATCACTTGAACCACATCATCTGGCCTATTATTCACAGAATCTGGCCACTCTTTTTCACAGCTTCTACAAACAATGCCGTGTTGTGCAAAGGGACAATATAGAATTGACCTGTGCCAGGTTAAAGCTGGTAGTGGCTGCAAAGACAATATTTGCAAGTGCGCTGACGCTCATGGGCATGTCCGTACCGGAATCAATGTAGACGTTTGCAGCCAGATTGATACAAAGTATATAATGTTTTACAGGTGCAGCCTTATCGTGAATGAATCTCAGGTAATGCAATTCAAAGTAGCCCAACTGCTAAAGGAACCGGTAGGCGCAACCCGGGATTATTTAATTGATGATACAATATGTATTTTTGAAGAATCATCTCAAAGCAGAATAACAGGTAACATACATTTTTTACGCACAAACAGGGGCATATTGGCCAGAGGTTATCTTAACACCGTAGCTAATGTTTCATGTTCGCGCTGCCTGGAAATGTTTCATTGTGAATTGGAATACAAGTTTGAAGAAGAATACTTTCCAACTGTTGATATGTATTACGATTTAGAGATAAATGGACACGATGACCCTGAAAGTTTCACCATAGATGAAGACCAGGTACTAGATATTACCGAGGCAGCCAGGCAATATGCTATACTTTCTATACCCATGAAGCCTTTATGCAGACCCGGTTGCCCGGGGTTAATTTAAAATTTGATTGGAGAAATAAATGGGAGCCCTTCCAAAAAGAAAAATATCCAAAGCCAGGAAAAATATACGCCGGAGCCATACCAAGGTAGCCAAACTTCCCAACCTCGTTGAGTGCAACCAGTGTTCAAGCAGGAAACTGCCTCATGTGGCCTGTCCGAACTGTGGCACTTATAATGGGCGTGAAGCCATCCCGGTAAAAGAACCTAAAAAGAAACCACAGTAATCAATGACAAGCAATGGTTAGCTCACGCCGCAGGGCTAGATGCATCGCACTCCAGGTTTTATATGAAATTGACCTGGCGGGGCACGATCAAGCGTCCGCTGTTGAGAGCTTGCTTTCAACTGAAGTATTGTCCGAGACTAACAGGCAGTTCGTCAGGGATATCGTAAGTGGCATTATAAAATACAGGCAGGAACTCGATGGATACATAACCCGCTTTGCTCCATCCTGGCCTTTAACACAGCTTTCTGTGATAGACCGGAATATTCTCAGGTTGTCTATATACGAGCTACTGCATGTAGATACCACCCCCGTAAAAGTCGCCATAAACGAGGCTGTAGAACTTGCCAAGGCATTTGGCAGCGACAATTCTCCCAAGTTCGTCAATGGAGTCCTGAGCTCAGTCAGTTCGACTATTCTGGACTCCGGTAATACCGGCCGCAAGGATTTTTTCAAGTAATACCCTCCAACCGTCTCTGTGCTTTGTTTCCAGTACAATTCGATTTGGATGAAACCTTACTCCACGCGCTACAATACTTTCCAAATGCTCTTTGCTAAACTTTAACCCTTCATACGGGGTGAGGATAATTTTTTCCTGTTCTTCAACAACAGAAGACACACCTGCAACTTTTGCCATTATTTTAATTCTGGCAATATAAAACAAATTATCAGTTTCCCCTGGGGGCTCTCCAAAACGGTCCGCCAGTTCGTTATGCAGATTATCCAGCTGTCCAGGCTCATTAATTCCGACAAGCCTTTTATACACACTTAACCTTAAAGCCTCGTCAGAAATATAAGTTTCCGGAATTAAACCGGACAAAGGTAAATTAATAACCGGATCCGGTAGATTGGCTTCAGGTGCCGGCTTTTTGCCGGCCGATATCATCTTCTGATCCTGAATTGCACTGGATAGCAACTGTGTATACATGTTAAACCCCACTGCGCTGATATGCCCGCTCTGATCAGTGCCAAGAAGTGTTCCAGCTCCCCTTATTTCGAGATCTCTCAGGGCAATACTGTATCCAGACCCCAGCTCTGCAAGCTCATAAATCGTTTGCAACCGCTTTCGAGCATCGCCAGTAAGCATTTTGCCTTTATCGTAAACAAAATACGCATAACCGGTGTTTGTCCCCCTCCCGACTCTTCCTCTCAGCTGATGTAATTGTATCAGGCCCAATTTGTCGGCCTGGTTTACAATCAGTGTATTGGCGTTGGGCACATCCAGGCCGGATTCGATTATGGTAGTACACAGCAACACGTCAATATCTCCAGATGTAAAACCTGTCATGGTTCTTTCAAGATCTTCTTCCGACATCCGGCCATGAGCAATACCGATGTTTGCCTCCGGCAATATCTCTTTCAAATTGGTATACATTATATGAATGCTATGAACCCTATTATGAACAAAAAATACCTGCCCCCCACGTTCGAGCTCTTTTAATACCACCTCTCTTATCAAATGCGGTGAATACTCAACGACGCTGGTATTTACCGGCAGCCGCTCTTCAGGAGGGGTTTCAATAGTACTTAAATCCCTCACCCCGGATAATGACATGTGAAGAGTTCTGGGTATAGGTGTTGCACTAAGCGTTAAAACATCAACTTCATTGCGCTTTCTTTTTAAATGTTCTTTATGCTTGACGCCGAACCGCTGCTCTTCATCGATAATGATAAGTCCGAGATTCTTGAATGCTACATCTTTTTGTAACAGGCGATGGGTGCCGATGACTATATCAACCCCGCCTTCTTTAGTTTTTGCAACAATTTCCTGTTGGAACCTTTCACTTTGAAACCTGCTCAATGATTCAACGATTACCGGATAAACCCCGAGCCTTTGCTTGAAAGTTATAAAATGTTGTTGAGCCAGTAAGGTCGTAGGCACCAGTACAGCTACCTGGCGGCCATCCTGAACAGCTTTAAAAGCAGCCCTTATGGCGACTTCTGTTTTCCCGTATCCTACATCTCCGAGCAATAAACGGTCCATGGGCTTATCTTGCCCCATATCTCTTTTGATATCTGTAATTGCTTCCAGCTGATCAGGGGTTTCAAGATACGGAAAAGATGATTCCAGTTCTTTTTGCCATACCGTATCGGGTGAATATCTAAACCCTTTAATCAACTGGCGCTGCGAATATAATCCCAGCAGCTCAGCAGCAATTTCACGGGTGGCCTCGGCTGTTTTCTCCTTGGTGCGTTGCCATTGGTTGGTGCCCAGCTTGTTTAATACCGGCTTCTTATCCTCACCGCCAATATAACGCTCGACTCGATCAATTTGCTCTACAGGGACATATAGCCTGTCTTCACCTTCATATTCAAGAACAATATATTCTCTTTTAACCCCTTTATCATTAAAGGTTGTCACTCCGGAAAAAAGGGCTATGCCATGATCGACATGTACAACGTAATCACCGGGCCTGGCCTGGCTCAATAAATCAGGCTTGCGTGGTTTGTATCTTTTTATACGGCGGTTTTGTTTTACAAACCCAAAAACTTCAACATCAGTAAACAGGAAAAAATCTTTTTCCAGCTTGAAGCCGGCATTTAATATGCCTTTTACAAGCATTATCTGTCCTGGCTCAGGCATACCGGGCACGTTTTCGACTGGTTTAGCTATAATGCCTGCTTCATAAAGGATTTCAGCCAGCCTTTCAGCCTGATGTGATACTATGACCACCTTTGCCTTCTCAGCACGCAGCGTCTTCAAATCTTCAATAAACCGGCTATACATACCATCATAATGCTTTGCCGGCTTGAAACCAGGTGTTATGGGCCGAATAATTTTGGGATCCTGCCAATTGTAATAGTACAAACAAGCTAAATAGCCCAGTTGGTACTGTATATAATCCCAATTATTATAATAAACTGGGAACCCTTGCGGAATTTCTGCCTTTTCCAGATAATCTTCGCGGGATTTGTTTTCCTGCCCTACCAGGCTGTCTACAACCCCCTGTATACCTTGAGCATCATTCATTACAATAATTCCATCATCCGGAATATGATCAAGTATTGTACTGTCACAAAATACAGGGTTGTAAAAGCCCATCTCATGAAATGTCTGTCCCTGGGAGAGCTTTTCCAAATCCTCTTCCAGCCGAAAGGCATCGCCCGGTTCCATTCGAGTTGTATCCAACGATCTAATTCTGTCTACCGACTGTTGGGATCTTAAATCGCCATCTGCCTGCAACTCTGTTGCCGGACCTACCGAGGCAAGCTCCACCTGATCCAATGAAAGCTGGCTTTCCGGGTTGAATATGCGCATCTCTTCAATGGTGTTGCCGAAAAAATCAATACGAACAGGGTGCTGGCTGTTAACCGGAAATATATCGACGATACCTCCCCGCAGGCTAACTTCTCCTGGATTAGCAACTATGGACTCGCTCTGATAACCAAGTTTTTGAAAATGTCTTACCAATTGCAAGGGGTCGATTTCATCGCCGGTATTAATTGTTTGCCAGCTTGCCAGATAATCACTGCGGCTGATAGTTTTTGACGCCAGTGCCCTTGCCGACGTTATTACAACCAGGGGCGTGCTTTTATTCGCATGGCCGCTTAAACTGGCAAGCACTTCCAACCGCTGGTACACACTTTCCCTGTCATCACTCATTTTTTGGTAGGGTAAAGTTTCTGGCTCCGGAAACAGCATACACGTATCTGAACCCAACCAGCTTTCCAGCCTTTCCTTGAATGCAGCAGCCTTTTTTAAAGTAGGGCTTACTATTAAAAGGGGGCGGCTTAATGCTTTGTAAATGCCGGCAACTGTAAATGGCCGCGATTCTTCCAGGGCAATTACGTTTACCGAGTTGTTAATTGCAAGATGTTTCTCTATTTCCAACGCCTTGGCGTCTTGTTTTAATACATCTATAAGCGGGCTTAAATTCATTTCGTGCAACTACTATTGAGTACGTATAACAACTGATTTATTAATTTTATCACCGGTTAATATAAGGTACAAAAACCAGGCGTGCTAAATACCTGCCCCCTGGCAGGCCAGGCACAAAAAGCATTTATGCTTTATACATTCGCCAAACGGTTTTTATAGTTGTGCAGGGCTACCATTAACGCCACCATCATGGTTGCGGCACAGGCAAACAGGCCAATTTGAACACCAAGCCACTGTCCCAGGCCTCCAATAACCGGTGCACCAACCGCAACTCCTACGGTTAACAATGCATGAAATACACCGGTAGCAATGCCCCTTTCTTCCGTCGCCGAGAAATCAATAACGAGCGAAGACACCGAGGGGAATATAATACCGTACCCCATACCAAAAAAGGCCATTGCAATTGCCATTGTATAAATATTTTCAAGAAAGGGAAGGGCAATGAGCGAACCAAGGCATACCAAAATGCCCAGCATAGCTGGTTTTAACCGTCCGATTTTATCGGTCATTCGGCCCACAGGTGCCTGTAACAAAATAAAAAAAGCTGAAAAAACACCCAGAAGTATTCCCACATGAAAAGCTTCGAGGTTATACTGCCTGACATGAAAAGGCAGCAACGTAATCAAGCCGCCAAAACAAAAATAAAGGGAAACAATGGCAGCGTAAGCCACACGCAACCCCGGCCGCTTTACCAGTTCAATAACTCCTTTTATGCTGCCAATTCCAATTGTTCGTGATTTACAGGCATTAATTTGATCGCGAGGCAATGTCATAGCAGCCAGAGAGCCCATAATTAACAGAGCAGAGCCCGTAATAAACAGTACATTGTAGCCCCAATTTGTAGCGATAAATCCACTTGCGGGGTAACCAACAAGCGTAGCTGAAGCAATACAGACTCCATAAATACCCATCACCTGCCCACGCCTGCTCTCCCCGGCGCAGTCAGACAGGGCTGACATGGTGCTGGGCCCTACCATACCCCCAAAAATTCCATGCATGAAACGAACCATGCCCAGATGCACCGGCAGTCGGCATAAAGAGTATAAGAATAAACTCAATGCCGAACCTATAAGCCCGACGAACAAAGGTATCTTTTTGCCAATCCGGTCGATTATTCGGCCGAATATAATATTAGCAGGGGTATTTGCAATTGAATAAAGGCCTACGATAAACCCGGTGGCAGCAACAGAG
>PUOQ01000063.1 GCA_003552785.1 Dehalococcoidia bacterium | reverse complement strand
GGCCGAAAGGAACCCATACCGCCTGCCCCGGCGAAATGTCGAGTGTTTCCGGTATCCGATAGCTAAAGGTGGGCAAAATGGCGGCCGGTGAATTAACGCTGACCTCGGCATATAGCAAGGGCCGCCTCCTTGGGGTTATTATTTAGTTTTTGAGCCCGGTTGTTTGGCGCGCCGTTCTTTTAAACGGGCTGCTTTGGTGCTCAAGCCTCTAATATAGAAAAGCCGTGCACGGCGGACCTTTGCATGCCTGGTTACCTCGACTTTTTCTACGCGGGGAGAGCGAAAAGGGAAAGTGCGTTCCACTCCTACGCCATAAGCTACCCGTCTTACAGTGAAATTTCCGCCATCAGCGGCTTTTTTGATTTTAATTACCACGCCTTGAAATACCTGGGTGCGTTCTTTTTCGCCTTCTACTATTTTGGCATGCACCTTAACAGTGTCACCCGGTTCAAGTTCAGGTATGTTTGGATTCGCTTCAGTAGCAACAAGTTCCTTGAATTCCATTGTTTTTATATATCTCCTATCAGCTAATAAACCTAATTATTAAAACATTAATTGCCCCAATTTGGCAAGTTATTCAAGAGTGGCGGCAGCAGTACAGGTCGCCTTGGGTATATTGACTCTACCTTTATTATATATAACTTTTCTATTTTAAAGGTGTAAATGTTACAGCGTTTCTTTTAGCTTTTCGACTGCTTCTCGCTCTGTTTTGGTAAGCGATGCTTTATCCAGGAGATCCGGTCTTCGAATCAGGGTGCGTTTCAGAGCCTGCTCTTTACGCCATTTTTCAATTTCCCCGTGGTTGCCTGAAAGAAGAATTTCCGGCACTTTATAACCCCGGTAGGATGCAGGGCGGGTATACTGTGGGTATTCGAGTAATCCGCGGCTGAAGGAGTCATCAGAGGCCGAAAGGCTGTCAATCACTCCAGGGACAAGCCTGGCTATTGCATCCACCATTACAATAGCTGCCGGTTCACCGCCGCTTAAAACATAATCTCCTATACTGATTTCATCAGTTGCCAGGTGCTGACTTATTCTTTCGTCGGTGCCTTCATAATGCCCGCAAATCAAAACAATTCGTTCACAGGCAGATAACTCGCGCGCGATTTTTTGATCAAAAATGCGCCCCTGTGGGGACAGCAAGATAACCGGCTTTTGTGTGTTCTTTACATAAGGTTTACCCAGCAGGCCTTCAACCGCTTCAAAAATTGGTTCTGGTTTTAGTACCATTCCAGCGCCACCGCCATAAGGAGTGTCGTCTACAACTTTATGGCGGTCGTAAGCATAATTACGGAAGTTGTTTACATAAATATGAATTAGCGACCGCTCTATGGCTCGTTTGATAATACTGCTCGAGAAGGGGCCTTCAAACATTTCAGGGAAAAGGGTAAGTATATCGATTCGCATTTTATTTTTCCATAAATGATTTCACCTGCATTCTATCACAGGGTTACTAGACATAACAAAAGAAATTTAAATTTCAGAAAATTTCTATAAAAAAGTCTTGACACAGGATATGTCTATTAGTGTAGAATGGGATGCAGTGGGATGAAGTGGGAGAATAAGGGGCACAGGGGATAGTTGTGTTTTTTGGGGAATTTGAATACAGGCTGGATGAAAAGGGACGGTTTCCTCTACCGCCGCGCTTCCGTTCGCTGGTGAAGGATGGCCTTGTCTTAACACGCGGTATTGAAAATTGTATAACAGCCTACCCTCTTGCTGAATGGAAAAAGCTTGCCCAGGAAGTGACCGGGGGCAACGCTATTTCACGCGCCAAGCAAAGACGTCTCAACCGGGCATTATTTGCCAGCGCATATCTGGTCAACCTGGATGGCCATGGCCGCATTACCCTGCCTCCAAAATTGAAAGAGGTTGCCAGTATAGAAGAGGAATTGATAATTGCCGGAGCCAATAATTATCTTGAATTATGGAGCCCGCAGGAATGGGAAGCTGAAAAGGATATTGCCCAGGAGCAGGCCTGGCAGATTATAGAGAGCATTGAAAATGAATAATTCGGCGTCACAGCTTCATATACCAGTTATGCTCGACGAGGTTATAAGTGGCCTCAAAGTTGAGGCTGGGGGGCGTTATGTGGATTGTACGGTTGGTGCGGCCGGCCATTCCGAAGAAATATTAAAAGCCAGTGAGCCTGGTGGCCAGTTGCTGGGCATTGAGGCCGATCCCCAAGCGGTAGAGGTTGCCAGAAACCGTCTGGAAAAGTTCGGATCATCTGCTTTGCTTGTAAATGAAAATTTTTCAAACCTGGAGTCGATCTGCATTGAGCGCAATTACCTGCCGGTAAGCGGAATACTTTTTGATCTTGGAATATCTTCGATGCAGTTGAGCCAGGCCGGACGCGGTTTCAGCTTTCAGAGCGATGCTGATCTGGATATGCGTTTCAGTCCTGAACAGGAACTGACGGTATATGAAATAGTAAATAATTACGACGAAGCAGAAATTGCCCGCATTATATATAAGTATGGTGAAGAACCGGCCAGCCGGCGCATTGCCAGAAATATTGTAAAAAGCAGGCCTGTAAAGACGACTGTGGAATTGGCGGGTGTGGTTGAAAAGTCAAAGGGCGGCAGGCGGGGCCGTATACACCCTGCAACCCGTACTTTCCAGGCTTTTCGTATTGCAGTAAATAAGGAACTTGAAAATCTTGAGACTGCCATAAGACAGGCGATAAACCTGCTGGGATATACAGGCAGGCTGGTGATTATAAGCTACCACTCGCTTGAAGACAGGATTGTGAAGCGTATATTGCAAGAGGAGTCCCGTGATTGTATTTGCCCCTCTTCTTCCCCGGTGTGCACCTGCAACCACCGGGCGAGGGTCAAACTTGTTAATAAGAAAGTTATAACCCCATCCGTTCAGGAAACCAGGTTGAATCCGAGAAGCCGCAGTGCTCGAATGCGGATAGCCGAGAGGTTGATGACTCCTTCAGAATCATCCTTGAACAGTGCTGGTTTGTTTCTTGTTGGCCTGACCGGTTGCCTGGCAGGCGCAGCAGGTTTTATAAACTTCAATTAATCTGGTCCGGTTTAGGTAAATGCGTTGAATTGTATAAAAATACAATGAAGGAAGAGGGGGAGGTATAGAAGATGTGAGTAAAAAAAGAAAATAACATCAAAATTTTAAGAAATCAAGAAGGAGGATCAAATGAGGAAAAAATCAATAATAACCTCAATCGATGTTGGAACAACCAAAATCTGTACTACTATTGCTGAGTATAACGATAATGGTGGTATCCGCGTCGTCGGGGTAGGCACAGCGCCGTCTCATGGCCTTCACAAGGGGCTTGTAGTTAATATAAACGAAGCCCGTGAAGCCATTAGAGATTCTGTCCGTAAGGCAGAACAGACCTGTGACTACCGGGTGGAATCAGCTTATGTTGGGGTTACCGGCCGGCATGTTAGTTCGATGAATAATAAGGGCGTCGTTGCAATTACACGAAATGACCGGCTGGTACGTCCGGATGACTTAAAGAGGGTACTGAATTCAGCTCAGAGCGTCAAGGTTCCCAACGATCGCCGCTTGCTGCATGTCATACCGAGGGGCTACTCGGTTGATGGCCAGACCGGTGTGAAAAATCCGGTCGGCATGCATGGTTTTCGGCTGGATGTTGAGACACATGTCATCACTGCTGCTGCTACTTCAATCCAGAATATGGTTAAGTGCATCCGGGGCGTTGGCATGGATATCGACGATCTGGTTCTTGAGCCCCTGGCTTCCAGCGAAGCAGTGCTTACCGATGATGAGAAACAGGTCGGTGTGATTCTGGCCGATATCGGTGGTGGCACCACTGATATTTGCATTTTCAAGGAAGGCAGCATCTGGCACAGTTCGATCTTGCCGGTAGCAGGATACCAGCTAACCCGCGATATTGCTATTGGCCTCGGTTTACCCTTTGATGTTGCCGAGGAAATGAAAAAACGCTACGGCAGTGTAATGCCAGTGTATGAGAGCCGTATGGAATCGGAAAACCCGATTTCGGCCGATGGCCACGGAGTATCCTACCAGGATCTGTGCGATATTATCCGGGCCAGGATGGAAGAAATAATGCGTCTGATTTTGCTGGAACTGCCCAGTGCCGACTATGAATCCCTGGTGCCTGCCGGCGTTGTATTTACCGGCGGCTCTTCAAATCTCTCCGGTGTTGAAACCCTGGGGCGTGATACTATGCGTCTGCCCGTCAGGGTTGGGGTGCCAGCAAATATTTACGGAATAACCGATTCATTAAGAGACCCGGCATTTGCAACAAGTGTCGGCCTCTTGCTCTGGGGAGCAAAAAACTATGGCCCTGCCGGTCCCAAGCGGCGCGGCCTGTTTGGATCATTCGCACGTAAGCTGGCTTCCAGTTTAGGCCGGCTGTTTAATAACTAAATGAATAATAACCTTGTGAAATTATAAGGAGGAAGTAAATGGCAAAAACAAGTTTTGTTCCAAATCCGGCCAAGATAAAAGTCATAGGGCTTGGCGGTGGCGGTTGTAATGCAGTTACCCGTATGGTACGTGAAGAAATACAGGGTGTTGAGTTTATCGCAATGAATACCGATGCTCAGGCTCTGGCTATTACCGAGGCACCGACCCGGATTCAACTGGGAGAAAAAATTACACGTGGACTCGGTGTCGGTGGTGACCATAATATGGGTTCAAAGGCTGCAGAAGAAAGCCGAGATGAAATCAAAGAGCTGATTGGTGGAGCCGATATGGTGTTCCTTACCGCCGGTATGGGTGGCGGCACCGGAACCGGCTCTGCTTCAGTGGTAGCCCAGGTTGCCAAAGACAGCGGTGCACTTACAATTGCAGTAGTGACCAAGCCTTTTGGTTTTGAAGGCGCGCGCAGAAGTGAAGTCGCCAAAGACGGCATTAACAGGTTGCTGGGTAAAGTCGATACCCTGATCATAATCCCAAATGACCGCCTGCTTGATCTTTGCGATCCAAAGACAGGTATGGACACCGCTTTCAAGATGGCAGATGATGTGTTGCGCCATGGTGTACAGGCTATCTCAGAAGTAATTACCGTGCCCGGTGTTATCAACCTTGACTTTGCCGATGTTAAGGCTATCATGAAAGATGCTGGCCCGGCATGGATGAGTATCGGCTATGGCAGCGGCAAAAACCGTGCCATCGATGCTGCCAAAGAAGCCCTGGCAAGCCCGTTGCTGGACGTTTCTATTTCCGGCAGCAATGGCATCCTGTTTAACGTCGTCGGCTCCGAAGACCTCACTCTTTATGAGGTTAATGAAGCTGCCGAGGTTATCAAACAGGCTGTTAACCCGGACTCCAATATTATTTTTGGTGTCGGAACCGACCCAACGCTTGATCAGGAGTTGCGCATAACTCTCATTGCTACCGGGTTTGTTACCAAGACCGGTTTCGACGAGCAGGAAAATGCTGATGACGAACTTGCCGGTTTGCTAAAAAATATAAAGACAGAAGACGAGCTTGATGTGCCGTCATTCTTGCGCAAACCGCTGTTTAGCCGCCAGCGCCAGGCTTCCACCCCTACAGACAGGGTGGTAAGGCCTGAAAGAAATGTGCCACACAACCTGAGATTTGACTAGAAAATACCGGGTGTATATAACCAGCAGGGGAGCAGCTCCGAGCTGCTCCCCTGCATTGTTTCCGGGCAACTTTAACATTTTACAGCTATTTTTCTGAACTCAAACTGATTTCTGCTGTAATAATTGCTTTAATATTGATTTAAGGGCTAAAATAGGGCTATGAGTGTCGTGATAAAGTTACTGGGGTTACAGGAGCTGGAAAACGAAATCAGGGCCACTGAAAAGGCACTTGAAGCATCCAGGGGAAAGCTGGGTGAGAGCCAGGCATTAAAAAAAGCCAGAGAGAAAGTAAACCAGGCAGAGAGTATTTTCAATGAGTTGTCCAGCCGCCAGAAATCCCTTGAGTGGCAGGCCGAAGACCTGAAGGCAAAATTGGACAGGGCAAATGAACAACTTTACAGCGGACGTGTTAAAAACCCAAAAGAACTTTCCAATCTGCAGCACGAAGCTCAATTATTGTCCTCCAATATTTCAAAAACTGATGAAGAGACGCTAGAAGTAATCGAAAAAGCCGAAACGGCAGAAGACGCGCTATCACAGCAAAAGGAAACACTTCGCCAGGTTGAGGCTGAATGGCAGGCCGAACAGGAAGAGCTTAAAAATGCGATACCCGGATACCAGGCCAGAATTACTGAACTCCGGCAGAAGCGCGATGAGCTTATTGGTGCGATTGATGAGCAATACATTCGCATATATGAACGCATCAAGCTTCAGCGGGGGCAGGCAGTCGCCAGAGTATTGCAGGGGGCCTGTGAAGGCTGCCACATAAGCCTGTCCTCTGCTCAATTGCAGCGTTCGCGCAGTACAAATATTGAAAAATGCGCCAACTGTGGGCGCATTCTATTTTCCGAGTAGTATTCTTAATGAAAGACATTGTTTTTATATATACCGATGGTGCTTCACGTAATAATCCCGGGGAAGCTGCTATCGGAGTGGTGATAGTTGACGGCAAAGGTAAAGTTATCGATACTATTTCAGAGGCCATTGGTGTTACAACCAACAATCAGGCTGAATACAGGGCTGTTATCGCCGGCCTTGAAAGGGCTTTAAAAATTGGCGCAGCCAGAGTCTGCCTGAGCACCGACTCGGAACTGGTAGTAAAACAGTTGCAGGGGTCTTACAGGGTAAGAAGCAGCGAATTAAAACCTCTGTATGCAAAGGCCGTCCGGCTCTTAGGCTCTTTTGATGGGCATTCGATAAAACATGTTTCCCGCGCTTACAATGCTGAGGCGGACCAGCTGGCCAATATGGCTCTTGATAACCAGAAAAAATCCTGACCGCTATAGTTGATTTGGTTTACCCGCTTTCCTCAATACCGTTTAAACGTTATGATATAATGTAATTGCTGGAATCAGGTAGACCGGGTGGTCGCCCCTGCCGGCAGGCGGGGGAGGAAAGTCCGGGCTCCACCGGGCAGGATGCTGGGTAACTCCCAGGAGGGGCAACCCTACGGAAAGCGCAACAGAAACATACCGCTTTTCCTTGATATTGGAGAAGTAAGGGTGAAATGGTGAGGTAAGAGCTCACCAGCAGCCGGGAGACCGGCTGGCTGGGCAAGCCCCATCTGGAGCAAGGCCAAATAGGGGGACTATAAGGGTGCCCGGCCCGTCTCCGGGTTGGCCGCATGACCTTTGTGGCAACATAAAGGCTAGATAGATGACCGCCACCTTTCCGCTCAGGGAAGGTACAGAACCCGGCTTACAGGTCTGCCTGATTCCGGCAATGATAGTATTTTGGGTGTACAGTATTAGACTGAAAAAGGGGCGCTGATTCAAATGACAAGACCATTAAAAATTGCAATTTCCTTTTTTGTCGCAGCTTTTATTTTCGTACTTACCTTTGCAGCCGGTATCCACGTTGGAAGTTCTACACCTCTGGATAGTGACAAAGACTTTAAAGCTGTGCAAGATGCCTGGCAGATAATTACGCAGGATTATATTGACAGAGACAATGTGGACACGCAGGAGCTGAGCCAGGCGGCTATTGAAGCAATGCTGGAGCTTATTGACGACCCGTATTCAGCTTATCTGGATCCTCAGGCCTGGAAATCAAGCATGCAACAGCTTGAGGGCAAGTATGAAGGCATCGGGGCTGAAGTCACCATGGAGGATGAACGCGTCGTTATTGTTTCACCTTATGCAGGCTCTCCGGCTGAGGAGGCGGGTTTAAAACCCGGCGATATAATTATGGCAGTTGACGGGCAGCCTACAGATGAAATGAGTCACGTGGATGTGGTTTTAATGGTTCGTGGGCCTAAAGGTACAGAAGTAAGTCTTACAGTATTCCGGCCGGAAGAGGACAGGGAGATAACCTTTAACGTGGTACGTGATGAAATTCGGGAGAAAAGTGTACGCTACAACATGGTTGAAGATTATGCACATATTACCATTAGTAGTTTTGTGGAACATACCAGCCAGGATCTGGGCGCTGCTTTAGCAGAGATAGAAGAACTGGGGGCAAAAGGCATAGTTTTGGATTTGCGCAATAATCCTGGAGGCCTCGTTAACCCCGTAGTTAATTCGACCAGTCGCTTTATAACCGAAGGGGTTGTTTTTACCTCGAAATACAGTGACGGAAGAGAGGTGGTTTACGAAGTAACCCGCCAGGATAAAACTACTGACTTGCCCATGGTGGTTCTGGTTAATAATTTCAGTGCTTCAGGGTCCGAAGTTTTGGCCGGTGCCCTGCAGGATTATGGGCGTGCAACCATTGCCGGTGCTACAACATACGGTAAAGGAAGTGTTAACGTATATGCTCCCATAGGTGCTGATCAGGGCCTGCATATAACGGTGGCGCGCTGGTTAACTCCAAACGGCAATATGATTGAGGGCAACGGTATTGAGCCCGACCGGAAATTGGAATTAACCGGCACCGACCTGCTTGATTGGGCTATTGACTATCTTGGCAAGTCATAAGTAAATTGCTTTTTAATTTTGTCATATTTGACCGTTTATTATTTGGTAACCTATAATCCTTAACTAACCTGTTTTAATTTCCGGGTGTAATTAATCTTGAATGAACAAATCAACGAGCTGAAAAAAGAAGCTCTCGACAGCCTGGCTTCTGTTGCCAACCGTGCTGAACTGGATGCCTGGCGTGTGCGCTATTTAGGTAAGAAAAGCCGCCTGCAGGCAATACTCAAGAGCCTTTCATCCCTGCCGGTGGAGCAACGTAAAACTATCGGTGCTGAAACCAACCGTTTAAAAAATGAGCTTGAAAACCTGCTAAAGGAAAAGGAAGCAGCCTTCGAGGAAGCTTCCAGCCGGGCTCAATCCAGCAGGGATGCACTTGATGTTACTCTGCCGGGGCGGCCATCAACGCTGGGGCGGCTTCATCCGGTTACGCGTGTTTTACAGGAGCTCCAGGAAATCTTTGCTTCCATGGGTTTTGAGGTGGTTGAAGGCCCCGAAGTAGAATGGGATTATTATAATTTTGAAGCTTTGAACATACCCAAAGAACATCCGGCCAGAGATTCAATGCAGACTTTCTGGGTAGAAGCCCCTTCAGGGGATGATGACCGGGAAATGCTTTTGAGGACCCACACTTCGCCCATGCAGATAAGGGTAATGGAAAAGCAGGAGCCTCCGCTGCGTATTATTGTACCCGGCCGGGTATTCAGATATGAAGCTACCGATGCCACCCATATCCCCATGTTTCACCAGGTTGAAGGGCTGGCTGTAGATAAAGGGATTACCATGGCCGACCTCAAAGGGACTCTTTATGAGTTCTCCAGGCGGTTTTTCGGCCCTGAGAGAAGGGTACGCTTCAGATGTGATTTCTTCCCCTTTGTTGAACCGGGTGTTGAAATGGCGGTTGAATGTGCCGTGTGCAAAGGTAAGGGTTGCCGCTTGTGCGGACAGAGCGGCTGGATTGAAATACTGGGCGCCGGGATGGTGCACCCCAGAGTGCTGGAAGCCGGTGGTATTGATCCGCAGGTGTATTCAGGTTTTGCTTTTGGCATGGGCATCGAAAGAATCCCCTTATTACGTTACAGTATTGATGATATCCGCCTTTTTTACTCAAGCGATTTACGTTTTTTGAGGCAGTTTTAGATATGAAGGTTCCTGTGAGTTGGCTGAAAGATTATATCAAAGAGCCGTTTGAAATTAACGATCTTGTTTGCCGCCTGACAATGGCCGGTACCGAGGTGGCTTCTGTAATTGATATGGCCCAGTCCTGGGAAGGGGTTTGCGTCGGGCAGGTATCGCAGGTTAACCCGCACCCCAATGCAGACCGTTTGCGCCTGGTTACGGTTGATTCCGGCCTGGAAAAACACGAGGTTGTGTGTGGCGCTGACAACGTTGCTGCAGGCCAGAAAATTGCCTTCGCAGAGGTGGGCGCCCGTCTTATTGACGGCTATACAGGCGATATTACTACACTCAAGCAGGCTAAAATACGGGGTGTGGTTTCATGCGGCATGGTGTGCTCTGAAAAGGAGCTGGGCTTGTCTGATGAGCATGAAGGCATACTGGTGCTGCCGGCAGATGCCCCTCTGGGTATGCCTCTAAAGGAATACATGGGGGAGACGGTACTTGACCTGGATGTAACTCCCAATCGTCCGGATATACTTTCAGTAACCGGCGTTGCCCGGGAAGTTGCAGCCCTGTTAAGAACCTCTGCCATGGTACCGGAGCCGGATTTCAAGGGTGAAGGCAGCTCAATTCTGGATGAAGTAACGGTTGAAATCAAGGCACCTGACCTTTGCCCGCGTTACTCTGCGAGCTTGATAAAAGGTGTAACTATAGGTGAATCACCTGACTGGTTGAAAAAACGTCTCCTTAATGCGGGCGTGCGCCCGATCAGCAATGTAGTAGATGCAACCAATTACGTGATGCTTGAATACGGACAGCCTCTGCACGCATTCGACTTTGATAAAATTGCCGGGGCTAAAATTATTGTTAACAGGGCCAGGGATGGTTCCAAGTTTACCACCCTGGATGAAGTTGAACGCGAGCTTACCGGTGAGATGTTGATGATTTGCGATGCAGGAACGCAAATAGCCATTGCAGGTGTTATGGGTGGGTTTAATAGTGAAATCAGCCAGAACACCACCAGTGTTTTGCTGGAATCAGCCAGCTTTAATCCTGCCAGTATTCACTATACTGGCTCGCGCCTTGGTTTGTCCAGTGCCGCCAGCCAGCGGTTCGAGCGGGGCTTGAGCCCT
>PUOQ01000035.1 GCA_003552785.1 Dehalococcoidia bacterium | reverse complement strand
TGACTGGAGTCGGTGGTTACCTTGAACTTCCGTTTCTGCTTGCAGCCTAGACCCAGCTTTTTCTTGATACGCTTGATGCGGCAGATGCCCACTCTTATTCCATCCTCAGCCAGTTCTGGCTGCAGCCTCTCTGCCCCATAGGTCTGCCGGGCCCGTCTGTGGGCAGCCTTAATAGCCACCTCCAGCCGCATTTCCTCCTTTGACTGTGTTGATGGTGGCCGGTTCAGCCAGGCATAGAAGCCGCTTGTTGAAACCTTAAGAACCCGGCTAAGGATTGCTATGGGGTAATGGAGCCGCAACTGCTTCATCGCCGCGTACCGTGCAGCGACTCCCTGGCAAAGTACGCGGCTGCTTTTTTTAATATGTCCCTCTCCATTCTCGTTTCTGCCAGCTCTTTTTTTGTTCGAGCCAGCTCCGTTTCGACTTCTGTTAAGGGCTTTTGTGCCTTGCCGACTTCCCCCAGTCTTCCTTCCCGGTAGGCTTTCACCCAATAGGTGAGCGTTGAGGGGGCAAGTGACAGCCGGCGGGCTGCCTCCGGCAATGATAACTCCTCCTCGATTACCAGCTTTACCGCCTCTTGGCGGAATTCTCGTGTGTACCTTCCCTGTGGAATACCTTTCACTATAACACCTCCGTCTATTTATTTTACATGACTTTGGTGTCCGTTAAATCCATCCTACCCCATCCCTGCTCCTTTCACTGTCAATTGGAGGAGCCTTCGTTTATGCTCAAGATACCAAAGAAGATGCTGCTGCATTATTCGAAAGAACCTGGGCTCAAATGAAACAGGCAGAAGATATGGATAAGTATTTTCTAGGCCTGCCCAAGGAAATTCAGGATTTCATGATTTCCGAATTGTCTCACGTTGAAGTTCGGGTAAAAGTATTTGAGATTCAAGAAGAACGTGGGACACAGTAGATGTTGAAACACAGGATGAGGAGGAGCTAATGATGCCGCCTGGCCCACTGGATATTGTGATAATAATGGCATTTGGTATTTTGATATCCTTGTTATTTTTCATCGCGCTCGCTATTTTTCTTTTAAAATTTATTAAGCAAACCATAAGGCATCAGGTCAGGGAAGAGGCGCTGAGATTCCAGGAAGAAATGGACAGGCGAGGCAAAAAGTAAGAGAGGATAAACAAACGATAGATTGGTAGGGCGTGCTGTAACGCGGAGTTGTTCATAGTTTGATACTTTACCTTTTTGAAAGATCAAAACTCATCGAAATTCCCCTTGTACTTCTGGACTTAAGATTTCAGAAAGGCTGTATTAACCATGCTATAATAATACCAATAAAATAGAAGATGGTGATGATGCTCACCTGTGAGAGCCTTTCTCATAAACGCCCGTGAGGGATGATAGCCTCTACTGAAACAGTAGGGGCTTTTTGCGATGGAGTTATACTAATTGAAAAGTTTCATGCCCCGGCTACTACCTGCTAGAAATATAAGGAGGTGCAATGTTGGCAATAATTCTTGTTGGTTGTGGTGGTTTTATTGGCGCTGTTTTCCGCTATTTGCTTAGTGGGTGGATTCACCAGCTTACCGGAAACAGCTGGTTTCCTTACGGAACACTAGCTGTAAATATTACAGGCTGTATAATCATAGGCTTGCTGGCCGGTTTGGCAGAAAGCCGCGGGGTATTTTCTCCTGAACTACGCACCTTCTTGCTTCTTGGTTTACTGGGGGGATTTACAACATTCTCTACTCTAAGTATTGAAACTATTTCTTTGTTTCAGGACGGGCGTTTTGCTTCTGCATTTATAAATGTGGGCTTACATGTATCTTTGGGCTTAACAGCTACATGGATAAGCTATACACTAATACAAAAGATTTGAGGTGCAAGGTGATATTACCAGAAGAAGGTCAATTATTGAGGATATTCATAGGTGAATCGGATCGGTATAAAGGACAACCGTTGTATGAATGGCTGGTGAACGAAGCCAAAAGAACGGGCCTTGCTGGGGCGACAGTGCTTCGTGGACTTGCAGGGTTTGGAGCTAAAAGTCGCATTCACACTTCAAATATACTTCGTTTGTCCCTTGACTTGCCGATAATTGTGGAAATAGTAGACAGGCCAGAGCGCATTGATGAATTCCTGAAGGTTGTTGATGATGTAGTTGAAGAAGGGCTGGTTACTTTGGAAAAAGCATATATTAAGCTTTACCGGGCCAGCAATAAAAAAAATGGTACCTCAGGCACATAGCAGGTCATAGGTTTATCACATGACCAATATATTGGGATTTAACAACCTATACGATTCATGTCTATCTACGGCTATTAGTCAACAGAGATTGTAACTCCGGGATAATTGTTTCCCTCTCAAACAGCAGTTCGGAATCTGTCAACCAGGGCCCACCATTTTTACCTGGCCATGAGCACAGTAATTCTGATGGCCATAACCGGCGCTATTGGGCTGATATTCAGCCAGAGCATGTTCCATGGTGACCTTGACGTGAATATATACCTGATAAATGAACCTGGGGGCAATACTGCTTTTACTCTCTGTTAGTGCCATTTGCTTTTTCTTTTCATGCGTATTTAATGATGCCAAATACTCAATGGCACTAAATGGAGGAATACCGGTGGTGTTTTTTATCATCAACCTTCTTGCAAGCATGAGTGGAGGTTATGACTGGCTGCAGTATTTAACAATGTTCAGCTTTTTTGATCCGGAAACTATCATTGCCGGTGGGCAACTGCCGGTTGTTAAATATCTTGTTTTGCTGGCAATAGCTGCAGGGTTGTATGTTTCCGGTGTGCTGGTGTTTCGCAGGAAATATATGGCGCTATAATTGCGATAAATAACTATTGCATACCACTCGTTCACCCGGCGACATGTTACAGGTGCAGCCTTTATTCATAAAATAACTCTTTAAAGAAATTTTACTTTCAATTTTTGTAATGGGGGCAGTTTTAGTTTTTTACTTTTAAATTGGAAAAATCCCAGCTGCTATTATCGCATAGCTGCATCTGTTTCTTATTGAGAACATTTTCACTCATTATAAATCCTCCTGGTTTATTATAAGCGACCCTGATTTTATGGAATTAACAAAATCAGATACAGCCTCTGCACCTTCAATCATCATCGGGGCATGTTTTTTGACATATCTGATTTCATCTTGCCTGCCAAGGGGCCTATTATTTAAATAAGCATCATATGCCTTTTTACCATCATAGTCCACATAAGCAATCCTGACTCCAAAATTATCCGGATCCAGCAGCAGTGAATCTCCCGTTACGGTGGCAATATGCCGGGGGTGCGACAATAGCGCCTTTCCCAGCTGGTTTGAGTTGTTAATTCCGCATTCTTTAAGACTAGTTTTAAGGTTGTTAAAATCAACATAGAAGTAAAAACCGCCAGATGGCATTGTAACCTTTAACCCTTCAATGCTGGAAAATTTTTCACTAATGGTTGCACCCATTATTCGGTGTATCTGACGGGTAGTAGCGAAATAGCGCTCAACTTCTTCGTTCTCCCTGTAGGCAGAAACAGCCGCCAGTTGAACCGGTGTGGTTATGTTGGTATAAATTGTAGCCGCCAGCTTTTGCAGACTCTCTGCAATAGTTTTACAGTCGGTATCCGGCAAATGACAGACTCCAAGCCTGTAGCCACCTGCCGAGCGATCTTTGGAAAGGCCATTTAGAACAAAAGTTCCTTCCGGAAAAACTTTACCCATGCTTGTAAAGTCCGTTATATCAAAACTTGTCAGGGCATAGATCTCATCTGCCAGAACAAGTGTATTGTATTTTCTGCATACCCCGGCAATTGATGTGAGCTCATCCTTCGTATAAATCTGGCCCGTTGGATTGTTGGGGTTGTTTAATACAAGCATGTGCTGCCTGCCTTTCCTTGATGATAGAAAGTCTTCCAGCTGTTTAGCAGTCAGCTTGTAATTATTTTCAGGAAAAGTCGCCAGTGGAAAATATTGTTTGTTTAAGAAACTGGCTTGTGGAGAATAACCAATCCATGAAGGAGTTGGGATGATAATACCCCCTTTAATGATGCTGAAGAGTAAAAATAGCAAGCCCTTGGTTCCAGGACCGATTACAATTTTTTCTGGATCCGGTTTCAATCCAAAATGCCTGGCATTGAAGCCGGATACCGCACTTCTCAATTCATAAATACCCTGAGCATCAACATAACCGGTCTTTCCTGCAGCTAGTTTTAGTTCATTGACCAGTGATGGCGGAGCAGGGAAAGGAGATTGTCCAAATGCAAACCCGTAGTAATTACACCTGCAATCTAGCGACCGGCACTTTTTTCGTTGTTTTGCTACCATTAAGCCGATGCTCAGGTTTTCCGGCATATCGATACGGCCAATATTATCTTCCATTAATATCTTGCTTTGCACAGTTCACCACTTTCGTTTTTTTGTAGCCAGGCAGATAAAATAAGTTCTATCTTATCATATTGGATTTACCAGACCAATAATAACCGGCATGGGTTTAGTGGCACGTGTTTCCAATTACAAAGATTGTTTTTAGCCAGCGGACTATGGACAGCCGGGTGGTTAAAATTAAAGGCTGGAGCCTGCTTGTTAAGTTATTCACTTTATCGCCCGGTTATTATGGCCTGCGCATCACTGATGCTTGTTGAGGGGAGAAGAGTGTTAGACGCCTCAATTTTTATTCATTATTTGCTTCAGCTTTTTAAGGCTGCGGGTATTTAACACATTGGTTGTTTCCAGCCAGCCACGGCGTGCCTGGCCGACACCAAAGCGCATGAAATCAAGCTCGTTTGTATTGTGGGCATCGGTAGAAATGGAAATCAATATTCCCATCTCTGAGGCAATTTTGGCATATATATCTGTAAGATCCAGGCGATCAGGCTGGGAGTTAATTTCCAGTACGGTTCCGGTTTCTCTGGCTGCCGTCATCAGCTCCTCCATGTTCAGGCTGTAAGCTTCCCGTTCTCCGATTATGCGGCCGGTGGGGTGAGTCAGTATGGTGAAATACGGATTATCTATACCTTTAATTATACGCTGTGTTTGCTTTTCTGCCGTGAGGTTGAATTTATAGTGAACTGCACATACCACCAGGTCCAGCCTCTTTAATACTTCATGTGGCAGGTCCAGGGAGCCATCTTCGAGTATGTCCACTTCGATACCTTTCAAGATTGTTATACCTTTAAGCTTCTGGTTGAGGCTGTCTATACTTTCTATCTGTTTTAAAAGGCGTTTTTCATCAATTCCTCTGGCTATGGTTACGTGCCTGGAATGGTCGGTAATGGCCAGATACTCATACCCCTTTTTTCTGGCCGCTTCAGCCATTTCTTCAAGGCTGGCATGACCGTCGGTTTCAGTTGTATGTGCATGAAGGTCTCCCCGGATATCTTTCAGGGTAATTAAGCGGGGCAATTGTCCTCTTTGGGCTGCTTCTATTTCACCCTTATTTTCCCGCAATTCGGGCTGTATATAAGGCAGGCCTACCTTTGCGTAGACTTCATTTTCAGTTTTTCCGGCGACCTTTTTTTCATCTTTAAATATACCATATTCATTTATTTTTAATCCCTGTTTTAAACCTATTCTGCGTATGGCAATATTATGGGACTTGGAACCGGTAAAGTAGTGCAGTGCCGCTCCATAGCTGGCTTCTTCAACAGCCCGGAGGTCTACCTGGAGGCCAGAACGGAGTAGTATAGTGGAACGGGTGCTGCCCTTGCTTGCTATATGCACCACGTCTTCATATTCAACAAATCGTTCCATTACACCGGAGCCCTTTTTGTGGGCAACCAGCAAGTCCAGATCCCCCAAAGTCTCTTTCTGGCGCCTGTAGCTGCCTGCAGCCTCAACCTGTATCACTCCTTTTGTTCTCCTTAAATAATCAAGCAGGGGCCGGACTAACTCCTGGACCAGTGAAAGTTTATATCTTTTGTTGCTTTCTTCAGATTCCCGGTGGTGCTGGATATCCTCCAGGATTTTTGCTTCGGTTTTGGCGTTGAAGCCTGTTAATTGCCTTACTTTTTCTTCTCTTGCTGCTTCCTCCAATTGTTTAAGGCTGGTTATTCCAAGTTTGTAATAAAGAGAGCTGGTACGCTTCGGCCCCAGGCCCGGCAGCCTGGAAATTTGGATCAATCCTTCGGGGAGCCTTTTCTTTAACTCTTCCAGTTGCTCAAGTTTGCCCGATTTAATAACTTCTGAAGCTTTCTTTGCGAGGTCTTTGCCCAAGCCCGGAATTTGGGAAAGATCTTCCCCCCTGTTTAGCATATCAGACAGGCTGTGGGGGTAGCTGGATATATTGCGTGCTGCGTTGCGATAGGCGCGGACACGGTAGTGGTTTGCACCATCTATTTCCAGAAGATCTGCATATTCATAAAAAACCGCAGCTATTTCTTTATTGTGTACGGGCATAACATATTAATTCCTTTTAATTTTAGTTAAACCAGATACCCCCGTTATAAATTGTATCCTTATCCAGTTAGTGCCTGCTGTTGTTTGGGCAGCCCTTTAGAAGGGTGAGTAAAAATAATGATTATGAGAAGCTACTTAACGAAGTTTATATATGGTCGCGCGGCATTTCCAGTTCCCAGCTCCTGCAAAATACCCGACGCTCACCCTCATAAGCATCCAGGTCGGCGTGAATGAAAAAGTTACCTTTATTTGAGGTAAGTAGAGTCTGGGTTTGCGTCATAACACTCCAATTTTCCCTGTATAAGCCGCGCTCCCAATAGGTTTCACCCCGCACTGAATCATAATCGTTTCCGAATGCGCTGTAACGTTCCCAGGATTTGGTTTTAATTTTAAGATCAACCTCATCGATGTGCTTTATTCCTTGATCATGGATAACTTCAAGGGCTGTTTCCTCAGTAGCCAGGTCCCTGACAACTCGCCAGTTTGAGTAAGCGGATGTCAGTTGTTCCTCCCTCAGCGGTACTGCGCTTTCTGGTTCCGGGAAAGTGATTAACTGGTCTTCATCTGGGCGTGGCTTGCGAATTGGCATAATCAACTTTGATGCCCCGGTAAATATGGTTAAGGTTACCGGTTCGGGCGGTGGCCAGGCAAGGGGCCAGTATGAATTCGAGAAAGACAAGCGGAATCGATGCCCTTTTGGAAATACCTGCGCTACCTCATTAAGCGGGATGCGCACCCTGTACCTTTTGCCCGGTTTTAACATTACAGGATGCTCATGCCCATTAAGGTGATTAAGGTTGAACACGCTGTATGTCACTCTTGTAGCTTTTCCATCCAGAGATATATCTGAAAGCCTTATTGCGATCATAGCAACCGGCCTGCTTGATGCAAACTCCAATTCCACAACCGGGGAACCAAATATCTCCATATTTGAACGCAGGGGTCCACTGTCAAAGGTTAAGGCGCTGCCATCCTCTTCGCGCTGGTCATACGGAAGGTCGGGCCCTGCACTATAGGAGCACCATTTCCCGGCAAACAGGCCCACCGAAAGCAGAGATTCAAAAGACAATGCCCCTTCTGCAGCAGGATGTTTTTCAGGCAGCAGTCCATTATCGCTCAATGTATATGTCTTTTCGTAAATTTTTGGAGAGGGCCACCTTTCCTCACTTACCCATCGACCAGGTCTATGTTCATAGCTGGTATAAGGCGGGATGCTGTCCTGCATCCATGCATATAACATTGGACCGTTCATGATGCTATTTTGTTTCCCTTTTAGCCAGTAGTCCCACCATTGAACTGCATACTGCAGGAATCCGATGGCAGGGCCAGGCACCCCGAGATGGGGATACTTATGACTCCAGGGACCTATTAATGCTATTCTTGGAACACTGAGCCCAGACATGAGGCGGAAGACTGCGTTTGAATATCCATCGGCCCAGCCGCTGACAGCCATTACTGGACAGGTGATTTTTGAATAGTCTTCACATACAGACCCCTGTTTCCAGTAATTATCCCGGCGCTGGTGTCGAAGCCAGTTGTATACCCAGATGCTGCTATTCTCCAGTCTTTCAAACCACATTTTACGCCACTTGTCACCGACGATATGAGGGTCAGGTGGCAATGAATTAAAGGCAAACATGGTGGAAGCCCACGAGAGGTTGTCTCCCAGTAAACAACCGCCCATATAGTGCACATCGTCCAAATACCTGTCGTCGGTGGCACACACTGCGATAATTGCATCCAGCCCGGGTGGTTGCCGTGCAGCGACTTGAAGCCCATTGAATCCACCCCATGATATACCGAACATGCCGACTTTACCATTGCACCATGGTTGATGCTGAAGCCACTCTATTATCTCAATAGCATCGTCCTGCTCCTGTTTGGTGTACTCATCGGTTAAAACACCTTCAGATTCGCCGCTGCCCCGGATATCGACCCTTACGCTAATATATCCATGACCGGCAAAGTACGGATGGTTCAAGGCATCACGCGACCTCGTTCCATCACGTTTGCGATAGGGAATATATTCAAGAATGGCTGGTACGGGATTGGTATTGGAAGACTTGGGCCGCCAGATGCGAGCTGATAGTTTTACTCCGTCTTTCATGGGTATTTCGATGTGTTCATCTACGGTTATCTCGTGCGGGAATTCATATACAAAATTCAAGGCCTTCTTCCCTCCTTTCCTATTCTCCAGTTACATCTCCTCTATCAATTTTATAATCAAGCATTTTTGTAATTTTTGAATATTTATCCAAAAGTTCAGGAGTATTTTTTGCACCAATATAAACATTTGCCAGTACAAAACTATAGCTGTCCTGGTCGGGTAATTCGGACAATAAGTCACCTTCACTTGCTACTTTTTGAATTATTGTGTCGGGAAATTTCTGCCCTATTTCCCGTAACTGTTCATCTGATGGGGCTTTTAAAACCCGGCCGTCCTTAAATGTACGGTAATAAAACTTTGCTGAGGTATTGTATTTACCCTTTCTACGCATTTCAGGGGGTTTTTTACCAAGAGCGATATCTACTGCAATTTTCAAGCTGGGTATACCATCTACCTTCCAGAATAGATTAGTGTGTGATTGTGATACCCGCGGGTTAATCTCAAGCAGCCAGATTTTATCCCTTTTCTCATCATAAAAAAATTCAATGTTAAAACCGGAGTTATCCAGGCCCAGGTGAAGTATAATCCGCCGGGCATACTCTTTCATTCTTGACTGTGCTTTCCCGGGCATTCTTGAAGGGTACTGGTACCTTTGAAAAGAAGATATTTTTGGATACCTGAATGAGTCAATAATACCGTGGACGTATAATTTACCCCTGAACACATGGCCTTCCAGGGTGCAAAGGCGGCCGGTTACAACCTGTTCGGCTATGCAAAAATCTTTAGATCCATCACTGATTTCGGAAGGTGTGTTAGCATAAGAAAGTATTTGGTTGAAAGGCTCAGAAAAAATATGAAGCTTTTTACGTATGTGCCTGATTGCATGGTCCAAATCTTTCCTGCTCAGGATTTTAAATCCAAGCTGGGAATTATAAGACTTAATCGGCTTAATCCAGAATGGATATTTAAGATTGATGGCCTTGTGATAATTTGAGTCGAAGGGGTTGAAGCGCAAATAATCTGGAGTACATTCAGGTATTGCTGACTTTTGTTCATGCCTGCTCCAGTATTTGTGTTCACACTTGAGGACGCTTTCCAGAGCAGGAGCAGTTAAATTGAATTTTTTGCATATAATGGGCAAGGTGGTACTAATCGGGAAATCCCAGTACCCAATAACACCATCAACATAGCCTTCATTTTGCTCGAGGCGTTTTTGGCTTTCTTTTATTAGCCAATCAATCCCTTTCGCACTTTTAATCCTTGTTTCTTTGAATGTTGTTAAGGCGTGGAACTCGTATGTGTCTTTTTCATCACTGATTCTTTCAAGTTCATTCTTGCCAAAATCATCTAAACCATGTACAAAAATGTGCTTTTTAATTAAGCACCTCCTTTCGAGTTTTTTGTTACCAGGGGATCTTTATCTGTTAAACAGTAAAGAAAGCATCTGATAGACAGAATGGGAAATGTTCCCATACAAAGTACATTTATATTTAAAATTCTAACATCATTATTAACGAACTGCCATGCATGTCCCTTTTGCACTTGCCCCGGCAAGCTTTGGGGCCCTTAAAGCTGAAAAATACTCTGATTGTTAGGCTGTAGTTGTTTAATAGCCCGGGATAATCTTATAATCTAGCCCGAATAAAGATTCGGGGCAGGTTTTTAAAATGTTGCCACTGGCAGACTATAATCCGAGAAGAATTATTCCCTGGTTTACCTATCTGTTGATTGGGCTCAACTTCGTAATGTTTTTCTTTGAGATGACCCAGGGAGAGGCTTTTGTCATAACCTGGTCTTTTGTTCCCCAGCGCTTCCTGGCTGACCCTCTGGGCCAACTGCCCACCCTTTTTACCTCCATGTTTATGCATGCCGGCTGGCTGCACATCCTTGGCAATATGCTTTATCTGTGGGTGTTCGGGGACAATATCGAGGACAGGTTTGGCCATGTTTTCTTCATATTCTTTTACATAATATGCGGGCTGACAGCCACATTTACCCACATGCTTTTCAATGCTGGTTCTGTTATACCCACACTGGGTGCTTCCGGCGCTGTGGCGGGTGTACTGGGTGCTTATCTGGTATTGTATCCAGTAGCCAGGGTAATTGTGCTTATGGGCTTTATCATAATACCCCTGCCGGCAATAATCGTGCTTGGCTTCTGGTTCGTTATACAGGTATTTTACGGAGTCGGCTCGCTGGGCAGTACGGCTGAGGCCGAGATAGCTTACATGGCACACATTGGTGGTTTTGTTACCGGTTTTGTAATTGCCATAATCTTTCGTATCGGGAAAAAGGGAAAACAGGCGGTTTATTAGCCATCAAACAATCAGGTCAAACCCTTGTGCTACAATAATCACTGTGTAGAAAAACCATGCCAGGGTGATTATGGCAGCGCCGAAACTGTTTTTAGAATACTACGGCCCGGGTGGCGAAGGCCGCCTGGCAGAAATTATTGACCGGGTAAAGACCAATGACCGGCTTTATCCGGTTACCGTTATCGTGCCATCGATGTATGCCGGTGTTCATCTCAGGCGTGCCATCGGCAGTAGTTGTGGACTCTTAAACGTACGCTTTATGGTTACGCCCCGGCTGGCGGAATATCTGGGGGCACCGGTGCTGGTAGCTGAAGGTAAATCTGCCCTTGCTCCGATTGTAAAGCTGGCAGCCATACGCCATTTTGCCGGTGAAATGGCAGGGAGGGAACCACTGGGAGCGGTTGCCTCTCACCCGCCTTTGCATGAATACCTGTCCCGCGTTTTTGACGAGCTTGACATGCTGTCTGCGGAGCAACTTTCCTGGCTGGAGGCAAAAAGCCCGCTTACCGGCCAGATTATATACTGGTACCGTTCTTTCAAAGCCCTCACCCGGGGGCATTACGATAGAGAAGAGCTTGGCTTCAGTGCCGCCCGCGCCGTAGAAGGTGGTTTTTCAGAAAGCGCCCTGAAAGATCTGGGCCATATTATTTTTTATATACCGGGTGATTTTACTCCCGGTGAATACGCCATATTAAAGGCACTTGGTGCTAAAGACATTTTGAGCATAATTCTGGGTATTACGGGCGAAGAAGAAGTTGACGGCAAGGCATTGGAGCTGGCCGGAAGACTGGTGCCGGTAATGGGTGAAGCAGCTGCCGGCACGGCCTCTGAAAAAGCTTCTCCCTTTGAAAGCCATATCATGGTCGCTCCGGACCCGCAGGAGGAAATCCGCTGGGCAGTGCGTAACATCATGCACCACGCAGAAAAGGGGGTAGTGTTTAACAGGATGGCTGTTCTATATCCTGGCAGTGAACCGTATGCGGAACTGGTAGCAAACCAGCTTAAACTGGCGGGTATTCCAGCCTCCGGGCCCGATCCAATGCCGCTTAAAGATTCGGTTGCGGGCAAATTATTGCTGGGCCTGATAGGCGTGTTTGAATCCGGCTTTTCCCGGGAGAGCCTGATCAGGTGGGTGGCTGAATCACCGGTAAAAACCAGGTCCGGTGATGGCAGTGCTTTACGGCAAGCGGCATTGTGGGAAGAAATCTCCGGCAAGGCGGGCATAACTGGCGGTGCGGGGCAGTGGCTGAAGCGGCTGGAGCGTTACACTGTTGATGCCGGAAAAAGGATTAGATGGCCTGGCTTTTACCGGGAAGAAGGAAGTGAATTGGCTCTGGCACGGAGAAAAACCAGCTTTGATGCCGCCTGTGAATTAAAGGTCTTTATAAAAGAGTTGACGGAAAGCAACCCTCCTGCAGACGGCGCCGGGTGGAAGGAATTCAGTGCCTGGGCGGTAAAAGCGCTGGAAAAGTATGCCAGCCCGGAAAGCTGGCCCGCGGAAGAAGAGGCCAGGTATGACAGGGTAGTGGCCGCTGTTGGTGATCTGGCAAGAATTGAGATTATTGAGCCGGAAGGAGTCAGTTTTGCCGGGTTTTTGCAGGCATTACGCGACACGTTGAAGGGTGGCTCCGGGCGTCTAGGTGCTACCGGAGAGGGGGTGTTTAGCGGAACCCTCAAAACTGCCGAGGGCATGGGCTTTGAGGTAATACATATTCTGGGCATGGCAGAGGGGAGTTTCCCTCCACGTGCCAGGGATGATGCGGTTATTCCTGATTCTTTGCGCTCGGAAATGGGGAATTTTTCTCCTTTAAAGTTAAAACACCACCGCCGTATTGAGGAGCGCCGTATTTTCAAGACGGTAACCTCCATACCGGGCAAGTGCTTCTTTTCATTCGCCCGCTCTGGCGGCACCGGATCCAGGTACAGTTATCCTGCTTCATGGCTTATAAGGGAGGCCGGTGTTTTGTATCGTGCCAGGTGTGATTCCAGTGTGAAAGAGGCCGGGCTAAATCCGGTTAATGCCTCCAACCTGGAGCAAATGGCAGCTGAGCCATGGCTTACGGTGGTCAGTTCTACCTACCACAGCTTGAGCGGACTGGGTACTCTGGTGCCGGCAGACCTGCATGACTACGATATGCACAGCCTGGCACTGTGGCACCGGGCGGGAAAGCCGCTGAAAGAACATTTACTGTATACGGGTGATGGTGACCGCCGCCAGTCCCTCAAGGCGGAGATGTCGCGGCGGAGCAAGGCGTTTACCGCCTGGGATGGTAACCTCTCCGCCATGTCCGGAGCAAGCCCGTTATTGGGTATTTCCGGTGAAAAACCCCGCTCTCCAACCCAGCTGGAATGCTGGGCAAAGTGCCCTTTCAGTTACTATTTAAGGTATATTCTTGGCATTGAAATCTTTGAAAAGCCCGAGGAGATTATCTCCATTTCCGCTCTGGACCGCGGCAGTCTGGTGCATCGAATACTGGAGCGTTTTATACGGACTCTTTGTCAAACAGGCAGCCTGCCGGGTTATGGAGAAGGCTGGAAGGGTTGCCACCGGGAATTGCTGGAGCAGATTGCCGGTGAGGAATTTGACGAAGTCGAGGCCTGCGGCATAACCGGAAGGCCTCTTCTCTGGAAGGTGGTAAAGGAAGAAATCCTGAATGACCTTCGCAAGTTCTTACAAAAGGATGATGAGATGCGTGCCGAAATGAACTCCTCTCCGGTGAAGGTGGAGTGGAAGTTTGGTTTCGGGGAGGAAGATACTGCCCCGGCCGTTGAGATCGAATTCGACCAGGGCAGGAAGGTCAGCTTCAGGGGTGTAATCGACAGAATCGATGCCGATGCGGGGGGTTTAAACGCCCTGGTAATAGACTATAAAACAGGCAGTGATTATGGCTATTCTAAGATGAAAGAAGACCCGCTGGCAAACGGCACCCGGCTGCAGCTCCCGGTGTATGCCCTGGCAGCCGCCGGGCTATTTGAGCCGGGTTGTGATATAAGGGCGGCATACTGGCTGATTTCTTCCAGAGGAGGCTTCCGGCGAAAGGAAATTGAATGTAGCCCCGAGCTTGTAAGGCAATTCGGTCAATTCGTGGAGGTAATCGTTTCGGGTATAGAAAACGGTATTTTTCCCGCCAACCCTGGAGGGGAGGATTGCCCTAATTGCGAATATTGTGATTACAGGCAAATATGCCCGGTAGACGGCTGGATAAGCCGTGAAAGAAAATCAGGAGACTCTTTAGTTTCAGGGTATATGAAAATGACAGGCGATGAAACAGGTGGGGAGGAAAGACGTTGAGCGGGGAATTTACACCGGTTGACAGAAATCTCCGGCAACAGCTGCTAAACGAGCTTAACACCACTTTTTTTGTCGAAGCCGGCGCCGGTACCGGCAAGACGAGTGTTATAGTTGAGCGCATAAGCCGGCTGATAACTACCGGCACCGGTGAAATCGGACGGATTGCCGCTATTACATTCACCGAAGCAGCTGCTGCCGAACTGAGGGACAGGGTGCGTTGCCGGCTGGAAGAATATGCAGAAGATGGGGGCTTGAGCGAAAGAGCCAGGGCTAACTGCAGGCGAGCACTGGACCATTTTGATGATGGCATAATTCAAACGCTTCACAGTTTTGCCGGCGCCCTGTTAAGGGAGAAGCCTTTGGAGGCGCATTTGCCGCCGAACTTTAGAGTGTCTCCTGAAATGGAAGCCGGCATCCGGTTCGAAAATAACTGGCAATCATGGCTTGATGGTGTAATGGAAAGAGATGAACTCGCCCCGGCCCTGCTTCAGGCCATGCAGTTTGGTTTAAAAACAGAAGGCCTGAAATCCGCTGCCAGGGTTATGCATGATAATTACGACAGGCTGCCGGAAAGGTTCGAACGGGGTGAAGAGCCGGACACAGACCTGATTTCGAAGCTGGTAGAGGCCTCTGGAAGAGTCCAGGATCTAAGCAGGCTGGTAAAAGAAGGCCGCAGGGACACCCTTTATACCCACTGTAAAGAAGTATCCGGGTTGATTCGCAACCTTGATTTGAGGGGGCTGAATACTGCAGAAGCTCTGGCAGAAATTAGCAGGTTTGGCAAACTATCCTGCTCCAGGGGAAATAAGGATAACTGGCTTGATGATCCCTGTACCGGCCGGTCTGCCTGCACGGTTTTAAAAGATCTTCTTAAAGAGCTGGACTGTCAGGTTGGGCAGGAGCTTGCCGCCTTGCGTCGCGTCAGCCTGGTGCCGCTGCTGGAGGACCTTGCCTGCTCAATCAAAGGCTGGGTAAAGTCCCGCGTTGAGAGCGGCAGCGTGGAATTTCACGATCTACTGGTACTTGCCCGGGATATGTTACGGGACAATGCGGAGGTCAGGCGGTATTTCCAAAAACGCTTCAGCCATATTTTGATAGATGAATTTCAGGATACAGATCCTATACAGGCTGAAATAGCCTTTTTCCTGGCAGCAGATAGCAACAGAATGGGTGAGGGGGCTGTTGCCGCGAAGGAATGGCAGAACATAAAAATTGCCCCCGGCAAGCTATTTGTGGTCGGCGACCCGAAGCAGTCCATCTACCGCTTTCGCCGGGCTGATATTGCTGCCGTGCAAAAAGTAAGCCGGCTGCTTTCCAGCCCGGAAACCATACTCCGGCAAAACTTTCGTTCGCAGAAACGGGTAATAGACTGGGTAAATGCTGTTTTTCATAACTGGATGGGCAGTGGAGAATCCAGTGTTCAGGCCACCTACTCCGGCATTTACCCCAGATGGGATGATACTGCAGATGAGCCTGAGATGGGCGTATACAGATTCGGAGAGGCCATCGATTCAAAAGCTTACCGGGTAAAGAAACAAGAGTCGGAAACTATTGCCGGAATTGCCTGGAGCCTGAAAAACCGGTCGTTGAAGGTGAGGGATAAAGCAAGCAGCAAGCTGCGTCCGGTAAATTACGGTGATATGTGCATTCTTATGCCGGTGCGGACTGTTTTGCCACATGTAGAAAGGGCGCTGGAGGGCGAGGGCATTCCGTACCGTATTGAGAGTGAATCCTTTGTGCTTGGAACACAGGATGTGGCGGATCTTTTACACTGCCTGAAGGCTATAGATTGCCCTGTTGACCGGGTATCACTGGTAGCTGCGCTGCGTTCTACCGCGTTCGGCTTGAGCGATGAGGAGCTGGCGGACTTTGTGGGCAGGGGCGGTGTGCTTGATTATACCGTTCACGGCAATGCCGGGGGTAAGGTGGCTAATGCAATGGGAGTGCTGGCAGATTTCAACCTCAGGCGCCAGAGTGAGCCGGTTGACCGGTTGATCGAGAGCTTTATCCGGGAAAGGTGCATGGCAGAGCTTGCTTTCGGCAGGGAGCGTCCTCGTGAAAGATTGCGCCGGTTGAAGATGATTACCGAGCAGGCGAGGGCTTTTTCCAGCATAGGTGAACGTTCACTAAGGGTATTTATTGAATGGATGCAGGCGCAGATCCAGGAAAATGTTCGCATGGTGGAAATACCGGTACCAGAACCCGATGAGGACGCAGTGAGAATAATGACCGTGCACGCTGCAAAGGGGCTTGAGTTTCCGGTTGTAATCCTTGCCGGCCTGGATACAGGCAAAGAGCGTGGCAAGCCGGTTATCTTTGGTGAGGGTGGTAGCCTGGAGTTGAAAATAGGCTCAGGAGACAGGGTTTTTGCTACCACAGGTTATGAGGCAGCCGAGCAGCTCGAAAATGAAGCTGGAGAGGCAGAGAAAATACGATTGATGTATGTAGCAGCCACCCGTGCCAGAGACTATCTCTTGATTAGCTGTTTCAGGAAGGAGACAAGCGGGCAAAGCAGTGCCATCAATGCCTGTATTGAAAAAATCGCCTGTGAAACCGGGTGCTCATGGGATACTCTGGATTGTCCATCAATTGAAGTTGCTCCGCCGCAGATTGAGCCTGAGTGCCTGGATAAAGGCTATGATACGCTGGAGGAAAGAAAACGCTGGATTGATCGCAGGGAAAATATCATTAAAGCCGCTTCGATTCCGCAGGCAGAAGGCACGACCCGGATAACCCGGCAGGATAAAGACGAACCAGAGGGCGGTGAAGCCTATTTTCGCAAAGGCCGTGGTGGCTCCAATTTAGGCCGCGCAGTACACAGTGTATTGCAGACCATAGACCTGGAGGCCGGGGAAAATCTTGATAAAATATGCCGGTCCCAGGCAGATGCCGAAGGTATACCCGGTCGAGAAAAAGAAGTAGCCCGCCTGGTAAGAAAAGCATTGGAAATGCCTGCAGTCAGGCGTGCGGTTAAGTCCGGAAGGTATTACCGGGAACTGTTTTTCGGCCTGCCGTATCAAAACAGGCAAATCGAAGGTTTTATTGACCTGCTGTTCGAGGAAGGTGAGAGTCTGGTAATTGCGGATTATAAGACGGATGTGAATTACGATCTGGATGACCCTGTGAAGGCCGAGCAGTACCGGTTGCAGGCCGGGGTTTATGCACTTGCGGTTGAAGAGCTTGCCGGCAAGACTGTTAGCGAGGTAATACTGATATTTCTCGTCTCTGGGAAAGAGGAGTCACTGATTGATGTAAAGGGTCTGAAATCCACGGCAGTTAAAAAATTAAATGAAACTCTTTTACCCCGGACCTGAGTTTCTGGTAACATTTTTGCTAATAATAACAGGGCAGGATTATTGATATACAGGGGTAATAGTGTTAAAATTAACCACAAGTTATGAGCTTTCTATTGAGCCCCTGGTGATAACAACAGCAGTTTAATATGCCAAGCTTTGAAGCTGCTGCCTCATCCATTTTGTTCAGTAAGCTTACCTTTCCTTGCATGGCCTGGTAAATTCAGGGGATGATTTCGCTTCTAGTAAAGTAAAATTCAAAAACCGTTTGATTGATGAATAAAGATAATTCTGTAAATATAAATATTGCCCCGGCAACATTTAAGGATGGCCCGGCCATTCACCAGCTGGTTTGCTTGTGTGGCTCGCTTGACCAGAATTCGCGGTATTTATACCTGCTGCTGTGCTCGCACTTTAATGATTACACACTGACAGCCAAAACAGATGACGGTGTACTGGCAGGGTTTGTTTCGGCCTATGTGATACCCAATGCCAGTGATACATTATTTATCTGGCAGGTAGCTGTTTCATCCGAATATAGGAACCATGGGATTGCCAGCCGGATGATAACCTGCCTGGTGGAAAAAGCTCGCAAGAATGGTATTTGTTATATCCATGCCACGGTTACACCTTCGAATATTACCTCTTTTAATATGCTAAAAAAGGTCGCAGGGTGTTTTGGGGCGGGCATTGAAACAGATTCGTATTTTCCGGAGGAATTATTCAGTGATAACCATGAAGAAGAGAGGCTGGTAAAAATCGGCCCGTTAAAAACAGAAGGAGACAACTAAAAGGAGAAAAATTATGCGGATATTTGATCAGTTTGAATCACAGGTAAGAAGTTATGTAAGGGCTTTTCCTACCATTTTTGCTACATCCAAAGGAGCCGTTCTCTGTGATGAACAGGGCAAAGAATATATAGACTTTTTTGCCGGTGCAGGGGTATTGAATTACGGGCACAACAATCCCACTGTTAACCGAGCGCTCATCGAGTATATTCAGAAAGATGGCGTTATGCACGGCCTTGACCAGGCTACCAGTGCCAAAAAACGTTTTCTTGAAAGGCTGTACTACGATATTCTTCAACCACGCTACATGGAATACAAGGTCCAGTTTACCGGGCCTACAGGAACCAACGCAGTCGAAACCGCTTTAAAACTGGCACGGATGGTAAAAGGGCGCTCAAATGTAATCGCTTTTACCAATGGTTTTCACGGCTTAACTATGGGCTCTATTGCTATAACCGGCAACGCTTTTTACCGGGACGAGTCTTTTATAAACCGCACCAATGTTTCGTTTGTTCCTTATGATGGCTATTTTGGACCCGATGTGAATACGGCAGCCTATTTACGAAAATTTCTCGAGGATATGAGCAGCGGAGTTGATTTGCCGGCAGCCATTATACTGGAGACTGTCCAGGCTGAAGGTGGCATTAATGTGGCCAGTAGCGAATGGCTTCTGGAAATAGAAAGAATTTGCCGCGATTTCGATATTTTATTGATTGTAGATGATATACAGGTCGGTAACGGCCGCACCGGGACTTTCTTCAGCTTTGAGGAATCCGGTATTTCACCCGATATCATTGTTCTTTCCAAATCAATAGGCGGAGGCCTGCCGCTTGCGCTGCTTTTGTTCAAGCCCGAGCTTGATCAGTGGCGTGCGGGTGAACACACCGGCACTTTCCGGGGCAACAACCTTGCTTTTGTAGCTGCTTCTGAACTCATTTCCTTTTGGGAAACCGATGAACTTGCTAATTACATAAAATCAAGTGAAAAAATAATTTGTGACAAGCTTACCGCCATGGCGGAAAAATACAAAGAACTTGATTGCCAGGTTCGAGGCAGGGGAATGATATACGGGCTGGATATCGGGGCTAAAGGCCTGGCGGCACAGGTTTCCAGGGAATGCTTCAACCGTAACCTGGTTATCGAATTATCCGGAGCAAGGGATAATGTAGTAAAAATTCTACCGCCGCTGGTAATTGAAGAGGAGCTCCTGGTCAAAGGCCTGGATATTATCGATGAATCAATCGGGGCACTGCTTGAAGCACAAAACAATGGCAATGGAGGTATGGATATAATTGATAATACGCAATCTTAAAGATATTTTGGGCACCGCCAGTGAAGTCAGGGCGCCAAATGGCAACTGGGAAAGCCGCCGGCTTCTTACCCGGGATGACAATATGGGGTTTTCCATGAATGACACCATTATAAAAGCCGGCTCGGTGAATCACCTGTGGTATAAGAACCATTTGGAAGCTGTTTATTGTATTTCTGGAAATGGCCAAATAGAAGACCTTGCCACTGGTATTATCCATCAGATTGAACCCGGTGTATTGTATGCACTGGATAAAAACGATAAGCATATTTTACGGGGTGGAACTGCAGATATGCGTATGGTGTGTGTTTTTTACCCGGCGCTGAGGGGTGATGAAGTGCATGATGAAGACGGTTCTTATCCCCCGCCGGATAAAGGATAATTATCACACATGATGTAATGGCACCAGAGGCAAGGCTCGACGGTTTGATTAAGTCAGGCGTTTTTCTTGTTATACCAGGCGAATCCGTCTTCCCTGTCTTGAAACAGGGTGCCTGATTTATGCGCCAGAAGTTTTCTGGCAATTATAAAGTCTCCCAGCGAACCTCCGGCATTCATACCCAGCACCAGCAGGGCTACTAGAACGATGCTGTCCGGGCCGGCTACCACGACGGCTGCCAGACAGGCCAGTGTTATAATTATGAAAGGCCCCAGGCATACTACCAGATACCGGTTTCTTGAAATGGGAATGTCTGTTGTTGTGTAAGCCGCAGCAAAATATTTGCCCAGGGTTTTAAACCCGAAGCGCGGCCTGGCCCCGAAAATAAGAAAAAGAGCTGCATGGATAACTTCATGCAGGATCACAACTGCCAGGACGGCACCGATTACAATGGCGATGAAACCGAAGCCCTCGATGGTTACCTGCCCCTCCCATTCGCCGCGGGCAACTCCTCTGGCTACAGTTCCGAATAGAATGCTTAGTGCGAATATCACAAACATTCCGGCTACTGTGCTGATAAGAGACAGCCCCGTCAACTTTAATTGCCAGTAGCCTCCCGGCTCATAATCATCAGGTATAATATGCTCTGGCTTTGCCATTTGGTATAGTTTAAAGGTTAAGCATTGAAACCGGCAAATACTGAAGGCAGAAAGGTTTGTTGCCCGGGTGCAGGAGATTTTTTCTCATGGCTTGAGCGCTTTTTCCACTTACCCTTTATTCGTATTCTACGGGAACTCCACAAATAATAACCAGGGAAGTAGAAGTGTCTGTGTTTACGTATTGGTGAGTTTCGTTTGGCTGTACCAGCATGAAGTCGCCCCTGGTTACCGTGTATTCCCCGCTGGCGGTTTTTAGTTTGCCGCTGCCTTGAATGACGTAGTTTAAGTGTTCGTAATGATGCTGGTGAAAAGGTGTGTTGCCCCCGGGTTCTATGGTAAATACACGAAATGCGAAAGAAGGTGAGCCGTCCCGGCTTGAGATAGGTATCTGCCTGGTAACATTAATGGCGCCTTTCATGTTCATCCTGGTTGCCGGAGTTTTTTCAAGGTTTGTTATTTTCATGTTTATCCACCTCCATAAATATAAGTCTATAAGCTTATAATAAAAATTCGCAACCATTTTGGTTATCATCCATTTATTCTATGCTAAAATGAGTAGCATTTACTTTGCCAGGTGCGCATATGGTGAATATAAAGAGCATTTTTACAAATATGGGGGCGCCGATGCCTCTTCATAGAAAGCTCTATTTAGTACTTCGTAATAACATGATAAAAATAATAAAGCGCCAGAGTTGTTGTGGCCATCATGGGGAACCTGGTTGCTGAGAAGCGCATCAAGACCACTCCGTGAAAGGTGGTAAGCTTGATGCCTAACCTGGAGGCAGTGAATTGATTCAAGCCGGCAGAATCAAGCTGCTGAATACAAAAAAAGTCACCGGCGGCAGTTATGTACTTTATTGGATGCAGGCTTCTCAGCGCTCAGAGTATAATCACGCTCTTGAGTTTGCCGTCCGGAAAGCTGATGAGTTGAATTTGCCCCTTGTAGTATACTTTGGCCTTACCTGCAATTACCCCGAAGCCAATCTTAGATATTACCTTTTCATGTTGCAGGGCTTGGAAGAAGTAAAGGCAAGCCTGGAGCAGTGCGGAATTAAAATGGTAGTCCGGCAAGAGCCTCCGGACGAGGGGGCTGTAAAGATGTCAGAAAATGCAGCTCTGGTTGTCTGTGACCGGGGTTATCTTGCCTTTCAGCGAAGATGGCGCAAACATGCATCTCGTAAAATCTCAGCCCCTTGTTTACAGGTAGAAAGTGACGTGGTTGTACCGGTTGAAGAGGCATCTTCGAAAGAGGAATACAGTGCTGCCACTTTGAGGCCAAAGATTTACAAAAAACTGCCGCAATACCTGGCACCTCTGGAGGCAAGAGCCCCAAAAAATTCATCTCTATCAATGGAATTTGAAGGCCTCTTATTAAAAAACACAAATGAATTATTAAAAACCCTGGATATCGACATGAGTGTAATGAGTGTTGATTTGCTTACCGGTGGCAACACTACGGCTAAAACAATTCTGCGGAATTTCATTGAGCAAAGGCTGGACAGCTACTCCAGGTTTAGAAACGACCCGGTGCGGGATGTACTTTCAGGCATGAGCCCATACCTGCATTTTGGCCAGATATCACCGCTTGCTGTTGCACTTGAAGTTGCCCGCGTTGCATCCCCCGGAACCGAGGCTTATCTGGAAGAGTTGATTGTAAGGCGCGAGCTGAGTATGAATTTTGTATACTATAATTCAAATTACCACTCTTTCCATGGATTGCCGGCATGGGCCAGCAGGGTTTTAAGAGAGCGGGAAATTGATTCCAGGGAATATATTTATTCACTGGAAGAGCTGGAAAAAGCCAAAACCCATGACCAGTATTGGAATGCCGCCCAGAAGGAAATGGTGCTAACTGGAAAAATGCATGGTTATATGCGTATGTACTGGGGGAAAAAGATTATAGAGTGGAGTGCTGAGCCCGTGGAAGCTTTCAGGCGCTGTATTTACCTTAATAACAAATATCAACTGGACGGGCGTGACCCCAATAGTTATGCAGGGGTGGCCTGGTGTTTTGGAAAGCACGACCGCCCATGGGCTGCCCGGCCGGTGTTTGGCAGTGTTCGTTATATGAATGCCCGGGGGCTAAAGCGCAAATTCGATATTGACACATATGCGTTACGCTTTGGATAAGGTTGAGGTTGAAATATTACTGGACTGATAGCTCCTGTTTTAATTTTTCACTTAAATTACGCACAACCTCTCCATCGTATTCTTCTATGCTTCCTGCGTCACAAAGCTTTGCCAGTTCAGGGTCTATGGGTATCTGGCCCAGCAGAGGGGCTTTGGCAGCTTCAGACATTGTTTCACCGCGGCTTTCACCGAATATTTCGATGTTTTTATCCAGCTCCGGGACATACAGGTAGCTCATATTTTCAACCACGCCCAGCACCTTTTTATCCATTTTCCTGGCCATGTTCAGGGCTTTTTTAACTATCATATCCACCAGATCCTGGGGCGTAAATACTATAATCACGCCAGAAATGGGGAATGATTGCATTACCGTTAAGGGTGCATCCGCAGTACCCGGCGGCAGGTCCACAACCAGATAGTCCAGGTTTCCCCAGAGGACATCATCGTGAAACTGTTTTATGGCATTGGCAATCATTGGGCCCCGCCAGATGACGGCTTCCCCTTCATCGGGCAGGATGAGATTTATAGACATTAGAGGAATGCCTGTTTCTGAAACAACGGGCAAAATACCGGTGTCGCTGCCACTGGGCGGAGAATTTACGCCAAACATTTTAGGAATTGAAGGTCCGGTGATGTCGGCATCCAGGATGCCAACCTGGTAGCCCTGCTTTTTGAGAGCTACTGCAACCAGGCCGGTTACCAGGGATTTGCCGACACCCCCCTTACCGCTCATGACTGCCAGTGTTTGTTTTATGTTGTTGAGTTCTCCAGTTTTGCAGTCACAGTATTTGATGTTTACTTCTTTTACGCCGTTTATTTCCTTGATGGTTTCGGTTACTTTCTTTTTTAACCAGTCCTGGAGCTTGGGTAGCATGGTTGTCGATGCCAGGGTGACGTTTACCCCGGCATCATCTATACTTATTTCCCGTACCAGGTTGAGTTCGGTAATGCTCCGTTTTGCATTGGGCAGTACCAGGTTTTCCAGTTTTTGTTTAACCAGGCTCTTGTCTGTCATGCTTTAACCTTTCGCTGAATTTTTTAAAAATGTATCAGTGGTTGCAGGTATGGTGCCCGTTTCCGTGATCACATGTGTTATCTCCGGTTTGAAGAGTGCCTTGCAAATAATCTCTGGCTGCTTTTTCCGGTTCTATTCCGGTGGCACCGGTGATAACGTCAATATTATTGCTTTTGAAAAGTTCTCTGGCACGAAGCCCCATGCCCCCGGCTATTATGGCCGAAACATTATAACCTGCCAGCCACTTGGGCAGCACTCCGGGCTGGTGCGGAGGCGGTGTAACCATTTCCTTTCCTGTTATTTCCTTTGTGCTTTCATCAACCTCAATTATGGCAAATTGTTCACAGTGGCCGAAATGGGGTGATACTCTTTTATTGGTCAGGGGTATGGCGTATTTCATAGCTTCCTCCGTTTATTTTGATTATATTTTTATTAAATGTATCATCAGGTATCATCGCATTAGATCCTGGAATCTAAGAAAGCCCACATCTTCTCTATTTCTTTCACCGGGCTGTTGCAGGTGAATTCAACAACCGGGATGCCCTGTTCCACTGCCCTGGTGAAGCTGTCGTCTACAGGTATTCTACCAACTACGGGTATATTTAATTTTTCACAATATTTTTCAATGCTCCGGCTGTTACTCTCGTTTAAGTCGCACTTATTAATGCATACTGCCTGCGAGACTCCAAAATGCCGGCATAAACCTGCTACTCTTTCCAGGTCATGATGTGCGGTCAGGGTTGGTTCTGTTACCAGCAGGGCAAGGTCAGCATCAGACAGGGAAGAAATGGCCGGGCATCCGGTGCCTGGCGGCCCGTCTGTTATTATATATTCGGCGCTGTTTGTCCCGGCGATGTCTTTGGCTTTTTGCCTTACCATGGCTACAAGCTTGCCCGAACTTCCCTGGGCAATGCCCAGGCGGGCATGTACAAACTTTCCGTACCGGGTGTTTGACACAAACCATTTGCCGGCAATATTGGGGTGCATGCTTACTGCTTCAAACGGGCAAACAAGCAAACATAATCCACACCCCTCGCACCTGGTTTCGACTACCTGGCAGTTATCAATGGCATCAAAGCGGCAGTACTGCTCGCAGAGTCGGCAACTCAGGCAACTGGCCTCGTTTATTCTGGCTACCTGTCCGCTTTGGAATTCATGTTCTTCCAGGATTTCATGGGCAAGCAGCAGGTTAAGATTGGCAGCATCCACGTCACAATCGGCCATCACCTTGTTTTTGGCAAGCACCGCAAATGAGGCAGCTATACAGGTTTTTCCAGTTCCGCCTTTACCGCTTAGAACGACTATTTCCTTCACCTGACAAGCTCCTTTGTTTTTTCAAAAAGGTGCCTGAAATTCTCTCGCCACTGTGGGGAACCAAGGGCAAGGGTTATACCCTTTGAATATAACCTGGCGATACTGTAATCCAGTGGTATCTGCATGAGAATTGGGACCTGGTTTTGCTGGCAGTACTGCTCGACTCTTCTGTCTTCAGGGCGGGCCCGGTTTATTATAACGGCCCCCGGAACTCCCAGCTGGTTAATGGTTTGCAGGGCCAGTTCAAGGTCGTTTAACCCGAATGGGGTGGATTCGGTCACCAGCAAGCACAAATCACTGGCATCTACCGCCTCTACCATTGAACAGGAGGTGCCCGGAGGTGAGTCAATAAAGGTTACATCCTGTTCTTTACCTGCATCCTCCTTTAATTTTTTTATAACTGGTGTTGCCATAGCCCTGCCTATATCAAGCTTGCCCTGCTTGAATTTTATGCCTGGTGCATAGCCCTTTTCAATTAGGCCTGTACGATACGGCACTTCAGTTATAGCCTTTCTTTCGCAGACGAAGGCACATACCCCGCATCCATGACACAAATCTGGAAAAGTAAGAACCGATTCATTGAGTATCGCTATGGCGTTAAAAACACACGCTTTGGAGCATTTGGCGCAGTGGTTGCACTTTGACTCATCGATTTTGGGTACGGGTGTTTCTACAACTTCACTAACGGTAAATTCGGGGTTTATGAAAATGTGTGCATTCGGCTCTTCGACATCACAGTCTATAAGCTCAACACTGTATGTATCTTTGATGGCACAGGCAAGGCTGGTGGCTACCAGTGTTTTGCCTGTGCCGCCTTTACCGCTGGCAATAGATATAAGCATAGTAGTGGTTATCTGCCTCTAAAATGTCTGGCAATTATAAATTGCTGCCCTTCCCTTTACCCCGTTTAAACCCGGCTCCAGCTCCGAAGTGTTCGGGGGCGTTGGGGTTGACTGATGGAGTGTACTGGCCCCTTATATACCCGGTTACAACTTCCTGTACTGTACCCGAAACCCCCGTTATTACGTCTATCCCGGCTGTAGTCAATACCCGGTGGGCATTGGGTCCACAGTGGCCCGTAATAACTGCTTCAGCGCCTTTCCGGGCAATTTCCTGGGCTGTTGTTATGCCCGCTCCCCCGCTGGCTATCGAGCCGGGGTTTTCCATAACCTCGAAACGCATTGTTTCAGGGTCCACTATGATAAATTGTTCGCACCGCCCAAATCTTGGCTCTATCTGCGAATTCAGGCTGGCACCCGTTGAAGAAACGGCTATTTTCACCTGTTTTCCTCCAATACTATTATTTTTCCGCTAGTGATTGTATTTCGGCTTCCAGATCTTTAAGCTCGTTTTTCAGAAATTCTGCACGGCTTTTCAGGTCATTCAATTCATCCTGCCTGCTTAAGGGTTTCCTGGTGGCACCTGTGAAATACTCGCATCTGGGCAAACCACCTCTACCCCGCCCGGTATAAGGCCATGGCGGGGAATAACCCTTGAAGCCAAATCCCATTCCGAGTCTCCGGTTGAAATGCCTGGCGTTTACTTCTCTGTTAAACATATAGTTCACCTCCTTGCCCGCTTCATTGGTATTATAATGAGCATATGCTCATTATTATTTTATTCCTGTGCTTAATGTTTGTCAAGCATATGCAGTCTTTGGTAAGGTACTTTGAGCAATGAAGCCGTTTGACATATCACACAAGTTTGTTGTTTAATAATATTAGTAATAGGTATTAGTATGAAACAAAGAAATACGAAACAGAAACAGGTCATTATAAACATTTTAAAAAATACAAAAAGCCATCCCAATGCGGACTGGGTTTATGATGAAGCACGTAAGATCATACCCAATATTTCCAAAGGGACTGTTTACCGCAACTTGAAACAATTGACTCAGTCGGGGCGCATTTTAGAACTTAAAATTGACAGCAATGCCAATCGTTATGACGGAAACCCGGTTGTTCATTATCATCTGAAATGTGAACAGTGCGGCGGAGTTTTTGATCTTGATGTGCCGGTCAAGCAGGAGCTTGATCGATGGGTGGAAGGTAAAACCGGCGCCGAGGTAAAGTTCCACCATGTTGAGTTCTTCGGTGCCTGCAGTGTCTGTACTGAATCCCGGAAAAGATTGCCAGTTGGTTGAATAACGCTTGATTAATTACCCATCATATACCAGGGTTTAATTAATAATAATTCTTCAGGAGGTTGCTAGTGGCTGAAAAACCACCTGGATGTGTAAGTCCAGCAAAAGGCCCTGTTTCCGATAGCGAAGCAGGCGAGCAGAAAGAAAATCAGAAGGAGGAATCAAAGCAAGTTATGACAGCAAAGGTAGGTAAACCAGCTCCGGATTTTGAAGCCAACGCTTTTGTTGACGGAGGGTTTAAAAAAGTTAAGCTATCAGACAGCAAGGGGAAGTGGGTAGTTGTATGTTTCTACCCGGGTGATTTTACCTTTGTCTGACCGACGGAGTTGGGGGCAGTTGCCGCCAGGCATGACGAGTTAAAAGAACTGGGAGTGCAGGTGTTTTCTATTAGCACCGACAGCCAGTTTTCTCACAAAATATGGCAGGAAGAAGAGCTTTCCAGGATGGTTGATGGAGGGGTTCCTTTTCCTATGCTTTCGGATCAGGGCGGACGTATCGGGAGTGCTTACGGGGTTTATAATGAGGATGCAGGTGTTAACATTCGTGGCCGTTTCATAATCGATCCTGATGGGATTATACAGGCAATGGAAGTGCTGACTCCGCCGGTAGGGCGCAATGTTGGTGAACTGATTCGCCAGATCAAAGCTTTCCAGCATACACGCAAGACAGGTGAAGTAATGCCATCCGAGTGGCAGCCGGGCAAACAGACTTTAAAACCCTCTCCTGAACTTGTGGGTAAAGTGTGGCAGGTCTGGAAACCCGAAAAAGCTTCTTAGTTTCAAAAAAAGTTAATGATTTAAAGCCGCGCTCAGCCGGGCCTGTTTATCTGGTGCATTACCGGTAGTTCTGCCAGCCTGATTGAAAGCGCGGCTTTGATTGTAACTGGTAAATCGAATATAGAATAAATATTAAATAGGAGATAAAGGTTCGATGCAATTACCTGAATATGTATCAGTCAAGGAAGTAAAGAAGGTTTGTGAGGAGCTCAGCCTCAGGGATTGGTCTTTGATAGAAGAGCCCGTGGTAGGTGAAAAAGAGGCCGCTGTTATTCTGGAGGTAGTTAATACACAGGACATGGATATACCTCTTGAAGAGTTTCGCCGGGGGCTTGAAGTCGAGCTTGAACATGGCACAATGTACCCGGATGCCAATGTGACCAATAATCATCCGATTTTAACCGGTAAGATTGTATTGGCGCACCTTAAAGAAATGATGGATTACTATGAAAGGTTGGAAGTTGCTGAAATAGAGGGGGACCTGTTAAAGGCTATTGTAGCCAGGAATATGGCCAAAGTTGAGTCGAAATACAAAAAACTGGCTGATGCACGTGAAGAACTGGCCAGGGTAATTGCCAGACAGTTGTCCTAGCTGTTTGGCAGGCAAGCCGCGTGTATTTTGCATTTGCCGACTTTGACAAGGGTTGCCTGTAAGGATAAAATAACCCTGGCCTATCAAGCGGGAGTAACTCAGCTGGTAGAGTCCCTGCCTTCCAAGCAGGTTGTCGCGGGTTCGAGTCCCGTCTCCCGCTCCAGCTTGACTTGTCTTATCTTTTGTAGGGTAAAATATAGACACCGGGCTCGTAGCTCAGTGGCAGAGCGGACGGCTCATAACCGTTTGGTCGTAGGTTCGAATCCTGCCGAGCCCACCAGTTTCCCTCTGGTTTGTACATGCATGAACTGTCGTTATAACTATTATCTTGCACCGGCTACTCGAAAGCCATGACTGAACTCATCCCTGTTTTTTTAAGCGTGGTGGTAATATCCTTTTCCGGTGTTATGATGCCGGGGCCCATGTTTGCTGCAACACTGGCCAAAAGTTATAAAACACCATTTGCCGGCGCTCAAATATCACTGGGCCATGCTGTTGTTGAAGTGCCGGTTATCCTTTTAATTTACTTTGGCTTTGCTCGTTTTTTTGAAGCCGATCCGGTTCAGGTTGCTTTAAGTCTTGCCGGTGGGGCTATGATCATTTTTATGGGTTATGGGATGTTCCGGTCCCGTCACCGGGTCGTAACCCAGGGCAGGGACGTTCCTTACAATGCTTTTGTTGCCGGCATAATTATGACCGGCATGAACCCGTTTTTTTTGTTGTGGTGGGCAACAGTCGGCAGTATGCTCATCATGAAAGTAACCACTTTTGGGGCGATGGTTCTGGTGGCCTTCATTGTCGTTCACTGGCTGTGTGATCTGGTGTGGCTTTCTGCAGTCTCGGGTCTGGTTTATAAAACCCACAGCTGGTGGGGTGGCAGGGTGCAGCTGTGGGTTTTTATACTAAACAGCCTATTTTTAGTTGCTTTTGGTTTCTACTTCATATTTTCCGGTCTTGCCAATCTGTTTTAAACCCTGCTTTTTCTTAACCATGGAATAAACCGTTTCCACTCTTTGTTTTCCCATACAACCAGTAGTGCTGAGGCGGTGAATATAGAAGAATATACCCCGGTTACTACTCCAATAAACATTACTATTGAAAAGTTTTCAATAGTAGACCCGACAAACAGCAGCAGCGCCAGTATAACCACCAGCGTGGTAAGCCCGGTATTGATTGAACGGGTCAACGTTTCCACCAGGCTGTTGTTTACGATAGTCGTGAAATTGGCGCTGGGGTTTTTTATACGGTTTTCACGGATCCGGTCAAAAACAATCACTGTGTCGTTAACACTGTAGCCGATTACGGCAAGTATACCGGTAATAAACATCAGGTTTACTTCCAGGTTTAATGGGATAGCAAATATTGCAAAGATTCCCAGCACAACAATTACGTCGTGAACTAGCGCGGCTATGGCGCAGGCGCCATACCGGAATGGTTTGGGCATACGCCTGAATGCCCAGGTTATATACAGCATTATGCCTACGGAAGCGATGGCGATAGCTATTATGGCAATATTTGTGGTTTGCTGGGCAATAACCGGCTCTACCCCTTCAAAGGAAAGCTCTTCGACAGTTCCAAACCGTTCAGCCAAACCGTCCAGCAGGCTTTCTTTTTCTGCTGTTTCCATGGTAGAGGTGCGGATTATGAAGTCGTCGTCACCCGTTACCTGGACAATGGCTGTTGTGTGCCCGAGGTTGCCCAGTTCTTCCCTTATTTCTTCTACGGTTACCTCTTGTTCAAATCTGAGTTGCAGTTCTGAACCGCTGGAGAAGTCTATGCCCATGTTGAGCCCAGCAGTGAGCAGAGTCACTATACAGACAAGCAGGACAATACCCGAGAGGGCAAAGAGTTTGAATCGTTTTCCGATGAGATCAAGCATTATTTTTCACCTCCCAGGTACGGGCTGAACAACCATTTTTTGCGAGAGAAGCGAGTGCCAATAAAAAGTCTTAGCAAAGTTCGGGTTACAATTATGGCGGTAAACATACTTACGGCTACGCCAAGAAACAGGGTCAGTGCAAAACCCTGCACCGGGGCGCCGGCAGCTACGGTCGACCCGACCCAGAAAAGAATGGCGCATACAATGAAGGTTGTTATGTTTGAGTCTTTGATAGCTGTCCAGGCACGGTTAAAGCCGGACTCAATGGCAGAACCCAGGGTTCGGCCTGATTGCAGCTCCTCTTTGATACGTTCAAATATCAATATATTTGCATCAACAGCCATCCCGATGGACAGTATGAAACCACCTATTCCAGCAAGAGTCAATGTGACCGGGATCAGTTTAAACAGAGCCATGGCTATACATGCATAAAATATGAGTGCCAGAGATGCAACTGCTCCGGGCAGGCGATAATATAAAACCATAAAAAGCATTACCAGCGCCAGGCCGATAATACCCGCTTTCAGGCTCAGTGATACGAAATCAGCTCCTAAAACCGGTGAGACGGTCTGCTCGTAAATTATCTCAAGGGGCACCGGTAGACGGCCGGCATTAAGTTGTTTAGAAAGTGTAGTAGCTTCACTCATGCTCAACCCGGTTATATTGCCGCGGTCCGAAATTACAGATTCCACAGTTGGAGCTATAGGCCGGCCATCGTCACCCCGCAGGGGTTCATCACCCTCGAAAATTCCAAGTCGCTGGCCTATGAGCCGGCCGGTGATTTGCTCGGCAAGTTTTGCTCCTTCATTTGTAAATTCAAATACCAGCAGTGTTCTTCCGAAATCATCGCGGGTTACAAAGGTGTTTTCTCTGAAGTAGCTTGAATTGAGCACTTTTTCTTCACCGTCAACAGTGCCGGTAGCCGGAATCCATTCATCATCTTCACTTACATATTCGCGGAATTCAAGAAGGGCTGTGCGGCCAATGCGTTCCCGTTCGGTCCCGGTAATTTCAACACCCGGCAGGCTGATGGCAACCCGTTTATTGCCCTGTAACTCAATCTGGGGCTCAGCTACTCCCAGCGGGTCAATACGGTTTGCAATTACAGCAACTACACCGTCCATGATTTCACCCTCTGTTCCAGGGTCGACATCTGAAAGGTCTGCTTCATATATCATTCGCAGTCCTCCCTGCAGGTCCAGCCCCAGTTCAACGCCCCGGGATAAAAGCGTTCCTTTGCCCAGGGGGAAAACAACGAGCGAACCAAGAACAAACAGAGTCAGGATTATAATCGTTGTAATTACATTTTTTCGGTTCATTTGCACCAAGCCTTCTTATTTCGGTTTTATTATACCTTTGCCTTGCCGGTAGCTACGGCGGTCTGTCTCGAGCAGCCCCTGATTGCTGATTATCTTTTCTGCCAATTCGAGAGCCTGCTCCCGGGTGCTTATATCTCCTACAACCTGTGCTTCATTTACTGCTTCCAGGATGTTTTTTATAACCGGTCCCGGTGATAATCTAAAATTATCCAATAAATCATGCCCGTTAATCAAGCCGGCTTCTTTTTTGCAGCTCTCCATTTGTCTTTTTCTTCTGATAACATGTTCTACAATATCACAATGAGCTTTCCAGATGCTCGGTACCAGGGCAGGGCCGCGTGCGGAAAGGTGGTCGGCCAGGCTTAAGAAAAGCGTATCTATGGCCACTTCGCCTGTATCTCTCAAATACCGGTATATTGCTCTGTCTGTTGGCATCTCCCCCGGCTGGTTCATTTGCACCGGCCGCAGGTGATGCAGGGTCATTTCAGAAGCCATTTTTATTTCCCGGGACGTAAATCGGAGCCGGGTGAGAATGTCCCGGGCCATTGGCGCTCCTTGAGCGGGGTGGCCGAAAAAGCGGATACGGCCGGATCCGTTAATAATGCGTGTTGCGGGTTTGGCTACGTCGTGAAGGAGCGCGGCCAATTTCATTACCTGCAACCGGGTACTGTCACTGCTTACCGGTTCATTAAAATAATCTATTAGCTCCCGGGATAACGGCACCTGCTCCCTGTACATATTATCTGCAAAAGGCCATTCACCGCTCCCCAGCAGGAACTCAACTGCGTCAATGCATTTTACAGAATGCCAGAAAACATTCCAGTGGTGTTCTTTTGGTTGAGTTGTAGCCCTGCATGGCGCAAGCTCCGGTATCAGCATGTCGAGCAGGCCTAGCTCACTGAGGTTTTTTATAATCTCGCCCGTATTTGAAAGTTTAAAAATTAAAAGCAGTTCATCACGTATTCTTTCGGAGGCAGTTTTCTCAATGTGGTGATGCTGCTCTTTTATCAGGCTCCAGGTGTTTTCTTCGATATGAAAGCCCAGTTCTCCTGCAAGCCTTACACCGCGCAGCAACCTTAGCGCATCATCCTCGAAAGCCTGGTTCGAAACCGCGACAATCTTATTTTCTTTTATAGAAATCCTGCCAAGGTAGGGGTCTATGATATTTTCCGGGATTATTCCAGGTATCGGATTTTCAGGCCACTCGGCAATGGGGCATGCCATGGCATTCAGGGTGAAGTCGCGCCGGCTTAAATCCGTTATTATATCACCCTGAAGGGTGTTTAGATCCAGGTGCTTGATTGAGCCAGAAGAACTCAGATTCTCCGGCAGAATTATGCGAGCTACCAGGTTGGCTTCATCCAGCTTTACCAGCCGGCCACCCAAACTGTCGGCAAGCTCTTTGCCCACGGAAAAACTGTCATCGGTAATGGCTAAGTCTAAATCATTGATGGTACGGTTAAGAGCAAAGTCACGGATGAAACCACCTACAATATAGGCACTTATGCCCTTCTTTGAGAAAAAAGTCTCGAGAAGTGATAGTAAATTAAAAACAGGTGGCCGAAACCCCACCGCAAATTCCTTTATTGAAAAGATGCATACAGGATTTAACTATACCTCATAGAAAATGTGTGTTCAAGTTCGAATGGTTTCAAGTGATAAACCTCCAGTTCGGTTGTCCCAGTGTGCTTCATTGACAACATCTGGATCCTGAGGGCATTGAAAAACTACTCCAGCCCGTAGGGATCAACATCTACTTTCCATTGACGAGGCAGGCTGACAAGGTCCAGTAATAAAGCCGGTTCATGCCCTTTGATTATGATGTTCCAGCGGTACTGGCCCCTCAGGCGGTGGATAAAAGCCGGAGCCGGCCCCAGAATGGAAACACCGGCGATGCCCTTTTTATTCTTGCAATCTTTTAGCTCTCCTGAAAGTCTTTCTGCTTCATTCTGGCAATACTCGTCATTTCGATGGACAAAAGTTAGCCTGACAAGCTTTGAAAAAGGGGGTTGAATTAATTCAAGGCGATACTTTATTTCCGTGTTGTAGAAAGCTGCATAATCATGCCTGGCAGCTGCCTGCACTGCATAGTGCTCCGGGTAGTAGCTCTGAATTATTACTTTGCCCGGTGCCAGAGAGCGCCCGGCCCGTCCGGCAACCTGGGAAAGCAGGGCAAATGTGCGCTCCCCGGCACGAAAATCCGGGAGGTTCAGGCTGGTGTCGGCACTTATAACGCCGACCAGGCTTACATGCGGGAAGTCCAGTCCTTTAGCTATCATCTGAGTGCCTATCAGGATGTCTGACTTTCGCTCCTGGAAATTGCACTGCAGGTTGTGGTGGCTGTTTTTCTGCCTGGTGGCATCACTATCCCAGCGAAGAACTCTGGCTTCGGGGAACAGCCTGGATACTTCACCGGCAACCGCCTGGGTGCCAAGGCCAAGGTATTTGATGCGCTTGCTCAAACATTCTGGGCATATCCCGGGAGCTTTCTGCCGGTAGTTGCAATGGTGGCAAACCAGTTGCTCGTCATCGAAATGGTAGCTCATCGGCACCTCGCATCGCCGGCAGTTAATTACATGACCGCAATCACGGCATTGAACAAAACTTGCCCCGCCGCGCCGGTTTAAAAAGAGGATAACCTGCTCTTTTTGCTTCAGGGTATAGCTTATTGATTCTTGAAGTTTACGGCTGAATATTGAGCGGTTGCCCGTTTTTAATTCCTGCCTCAAGTCCACAATTTCTATTTCCGGGAGCCTGCTTCCGGTTTCTGCCGTCAATCTGTCGGGCATATTGATCAGCTCGAGCTTTCCACATCTTGCATAATAGAAGCTTTCCACATCCGGGGTAGCACTGCCCAGTATCATTGTGGCATTGCTCAATTCTGAAAGCTTAAAGGCCACATTTCGGGCATGATAGCGGGGTGAAGTATCCTGTTTATAACTCCATTCGTGCTCTTCATCGATCACAATTAGACCTGGATTGGGCAAAGGGGCAAACAGTGCGCTCCGGGGGCCGACCACTACGTCATATTTGCCGGCCTTGATTTCACGCCACTGGTCGAACCTTTCGCCCAGGCTGAGCCGGCTGTGCAGCACAGCTACGCGGTTGGGGAATCGCGCTGTAAACCTGCCTATGGTTTGCGAGGTCAGGCTAATTTCGGGAATCAGAACTATAGCTGTTTTACCCATTTTGATGGCTTCAGCCAGGGCTTGCAAATATACTTCAGTTTTACCGCTTCCGGTTATACCGTAAAGTAAAAATGCCCTGCCGTTTTGTTGCTGGAGGCTTTTTTTTATTTTTGTCAGGGCTTCAGCCTGAGCCCGGTTCGGGGTCAGGGGAGCTTCGGGTTGGTTATTTGATTCGGGGATCGGTTTGCGGCTGGTTTCAATCTGCTCCGCATTGATAAAGCCTTTATCGGCCAGGGCTCTCATAACCGTCCGGGTGCTCCCGGTAGCCAGAGAGGCCTGCTTCCATTTTACCGCCTGGCCTGCTTTGCATAAGTAAGCAAGCAGTGCAGCCTGTTTTGGCGCGCACCGGCGCATATCCTGAATTGCTTCAAGTGCCGCTTCATTATCCAGCGCCAGTCTCAGGTATGTTACCAGCTGTGGAGATATCCTTTGGGGTTCAATATTAAATTGAAGTGTTGCCAGGCCAAGTTTTGCAAGCCTGGACACTATTTTATGTGCTTGCCGGGCACCCGACTGCTTTTCAATTTCCTTCAGGTTTAGTGTTCCAGCATTTTTTAACTGGTTTAAAAGTGTTTTTTCACGCTCGTTCAAACCGGAGTCTTCAGCATGAGCAATGTTTTTCGCCAGTCTTATTGAGCACAGGCTGCGGCGTTCAAACCCTGGCGGCAACATCAAAGCAAGGGCTTGAAACAGCCGGCACCGGTAATACATTGAAATCCACTTCCCCAGCTTGATGGATAGTGCGGAAAGCACCGGAGCATCCTCTATTAATCCGGCTATATCGCGAGTCTCGGGGTATTCAGGGGTGGTTCCGGTTGATATCACAACGCCCTGGAGTATCTAGATCGGAAGAGCACAC
>PUOQ01000050.1 GCA_003552785.1 Dehalococcoidia bacterium | reverse complement strand
GCACTGTCTGAAAACCTTTCCGCAGATTATCCCAGTCTTTAAGAATGAAAAATAGAAAAATTGGCATTGCAACAAAACCCAGGATCATGCCCGATGAAGCTTGAAGGGCTCCCAATCCGACAGTCAAAAAGTCTTGTATTGCGTTACCCAGCGCTACGCCAGCTTTAGCTGAATATATATCAATTTGTGCCTGAGCTGATTGTGGGGAGAAAATCGGCAAAGCTTTAAGCCATTGTGCTATTGCATCCAGTCCGTTAGGTATGAGATTGGGTGCATCATCGGCCATAGACATTAGTGACTTCCCTATGACAGTAACAGCATAAAATATTGTGAGCCCAATGGCTGCCATAAACACTAAATATATCACCAGTATGATGGTGACTCGTTTTAACTGTTTCAACTTTGGTTTTTTACCCGCGCCGGGTAATCGTTTCTCAACCCATCTGATAATTGGTAATAGCATATAGGCAAGAATGAATCCCACCATAAAAGGTAGAAGAACACTTCTTAAAATCCAAAACAACCAGAAGGCTAAAAGCATCCCAAGTATTAACACGAGGAGCCGCCAGTGCATTCTGATTGCTGTAGTAATTGAACTCATATCCAACTCCTATAGTTGTTGTTGGTGCAGCTCCAGGCTAACCACCAGCAACAGCTATAATAAGTTTTGTTTGTTGCTGCCAACACAATTTGTTTTCAAATTTCATACACAATTTAACAATTTCGTATCTTCGTTGTGAGTGATCATAGTTTCGTTGCGACTGGCAGTTCTAGTTCCTTATCGCATAGACTGCCGCGTGCCCCTTCCGATTTGCCTCATGTGCAACATCCTTGACTGAATCCATAACTACACTGGATTTTTCTTTGACTGCGTCTATGGCTTCAGTAGTCTTTTTTACAAGCATTCGCCTGGTTTCCTGGCCCGATTTAGGTGCATATAGCATAGCGACAACCCCACCAACGATAATTCCGGTGAGCAGGCTTATGCCAAACCCAATTGTACTTTCTTTATTCATTTCTCTTTCCTTATTTCTATTTTTTCTATTAAATTTCCCTAAACCATTTATACTTGCAATGTTATGCAAGTATTGTACGCTGGTGCCGGGAATGTAGTCTGTGCGCCAATCATATTCCCGGCACCAGCCAGCGCTTAAACTTCTTGCTGCTCTACCCTTTTTATTTTGCCGGGCCTTGAGCTGTCACATCATCTATAACCGCAATGGGCGCATTCTTCCTGACAGATTCAATGCCCTCCAGTGCACTTTCTTTGGCGTTATAGCCCTGTGATACTGCTATGGTTTGACCATTTAAGGCAATTAACTTAAAGCGGTATTCACCAGCTACATCCATGTTCACCTCAAACTTGGCATCCGGCTTGCGGTCGCCCAGGTTGGTTACCTTCTTTTGAATTACCCCTTTGTATGATTCGTAACCATGGCTGGTATAATAGCGGTCAACCAGTTCCAGATCATTTTCTTCCTGCCACTCTTCAATCACTTCAAGCCATTTGTCCTTGTCCATACCCGGGGCATCCTTAAGGACGTTTTCTGACATACTAAGAACGAAGTTCTTTTTCTCCGGCTGCCATTTTAAAGCACTCCACGGGACGGCAAACCACTTGTCGGTGATGTGAAAGAAGCCACCAAAGGCCACAAGTGCAAATGCAACCATCCCTTCACGCATGTCAATTACAAATGTCTGTACCTGGCCCATGTCCTGGTTTTTGGTATTTACTACATCATATTGTGATAACCTTATACTGGGTATAAATCTAGCTGTTTTGTTACTCATTAGTATTTCTCCTTTTTTGTTTTGTTTTTGTTTAACCCTGCAGGCACCAAACCCTTTTTATGCCCTAAAAAGCCCTGAAAACTGCCTTTAGCAGCCATATAATTATCAGTATCACGGCTAGCACCAAAACTATGTGTACCAGCCCTCCGAGGCTGAAGGCAAACAAACCGAGTGCCCACAGTACCAGTAAAATGATTCCGATAATCAGTAATAATCCCATATCAAACCTCCTTTTCCTTTCCGGATAGTATTTTATCTATCGCAGGTTTTCTTCCATAAATACGCATACCCCTCGGTTGGTGTTAAGAAAAACCGCCTTATACGGAATAAGGCCCTGCTGTAGTAAGCTGGTATTTTTGCCATCCAATCCCCTCCTCTTTTTCATTTTCTTATGTTAGTTGCCTGCTTTTTAGCCAGGCCGGTAATATTAACCCCGGTTTAAAAAAGATTTAGTACCGCTTTTAGCAACCAAAAAACCAGAATTATCACGGCAATAACAAGTAATATATGTACCAGCCTCTGGTCAGAAAAACGGCTTCTTCCCCAGCTGGACCGTGTTCCTCCTAGCCATAAAATAACCAGGATAATAACAACAATTAACAGTAAATCCATATTACTGCCTCCCCTTTTGATAACTCTTAAACTTAAAGGCTACATGTTAAAGTAAGCGATTAAGGCCATGATACCGATGATAATAAGATAAATCCCTACCAGGTAATTAAGTATCTTGGGAAATATCATCACAATCACCCCAAAGATAATGCTAGCTATCCCCATCCACAGACCTATAACCGGTAATGTTACTGCTATCATTTAACTGCTCCTCCTTTTATAAGTTATGAGCTAATCCATCTTCAGTTGACTTAAGTATGTTCTCAATGCACCGGGGCAACAAGCCTCTTGAGACTACATTTAGCTGGTCTTTTATTGTGAAAAATGAGGCTATAGAGGGTAACCAAAAATGCTTTACAAAACCATAATCGGGGTATAGAATGGTAGCCTAAAGTGCCATATTCAAGCATCCAGCATAACTGATAAAGGAGGTTATGGTCAAAATGAAGCAGTCTAAACCCAAAAACTTGAGAGTTCTTACGATTGCTTTCAGCCCGGTTGTCCGGGAGGGCTTGCAGGCTATCATGAATACAGACGAGGAGGTTGAGGTTGTTGGAGATGTTGCAAATGGACGTGAAGCTATTCAGCGTATCAGGCAGGCAAAACTCCAGGGCCAGCCGGTTAATGTGGTGCTGACAGAAACACGTAATGGTGATGTTGACGGTGTACAGGTAACCAGGCTTATCAAGGAAGGATTCCCCGAGATATCTGTACTGGTACTGACCGAAAACCTTAATGACACCTATGTAATTGATGCCATTCATGCCGGTGCCAGTGGATACATTTTCTTAAAAGACATGACATCCAGAGTGTTACTGCAAAGCATCCACCGGGCAGTAGAAGGTGGTACTCAGATGACAACGGTATTACTTCGTTCTGCAGTAGAGAATCTGATTCAAAATGGCCGCAAGACACTGGCAGAGCGAACAGCCGAAGCAGCCAACCTTACCCCAAGAGAAGTTGATGTACTGAGGCTTATGGGTAATGGAGACCAGAATAAGGTTATTGCAGCCAAATTGGGCATAACCCTTGATACCACCAAGAAGCACGTGCATAACGTTATTGACAAACTGCAAGCACGAAGCCGCACCCATGCCTCTATTATCGCTGCTCAAGCTGGCCTGGTCGGTAAACCTGTTAATAGTGTTGACTACATTGCCGGGTTGGAGATAGCAGCTTGATAGCTTCCTGAAACAGCTTGTAATGTATACTGACCCCCTGCAATAACCCTTATTGAAGCGAACATGCTACCTCACTGTATTCATTGAATATATTGAGGAACAAGGAATGCATGTAACAGCAGGTCTGATCCGTTATTACATGCCAGCTTTACAACCGATCAGGCTTAAACAATAGCCCATAATGTGTAGCTCAGGCAACAATAGCTTATCTTGTTACCCAATATGTCTGACTTTCGTTACTTGCCGATATTTCACTTCCGATCACATGGCGGTAAAGGCATTATAGATTTACATCACAGTGAGTCATCACCCTTCACATTTTTGGTAATCAATGGTTATAATGTGAGGAATGCCAATAATTACCTGGAAGTGCCTTTGCCATGTCTGTCAGCGGCCAATACAGGGCGGCAGGCCGACTATTCTTTTTGGCGCTGACAGACCTGTAATAGTCGGTATCTGCCACTCAACATGTGGCTATGGAAAACTGCAATATGGTCACTTCCAGATGCGTCCACCCGACTACCTTTCGAATGAACAAATATCCTTCCTAGCACAATTCTATTACCGTCTTTACAATCTCCCTGGGGGGCAAGAACCCAATCGGGAATTGAGGTTTAGTCTTGCGGATTTAATCAGTGACTATCCGGATTCTATGATTACCCCAATGGAATACTTCAGGAAGTTCTTAGATGATCATAGGCGCTTCCGTCACGACTGGTTATATGAAGGTGATCTGGAAACGGACTTCTTGCGTATGCTCGGAGAAATCCATCGAGCTGCCAAGGCATCTCCGGCGGGGTTTGATATCGACTTCCGAACCTAAGAGAAGTTACCCTTGGGATTTAACATCCTTTTAGCCGATAGTTGAGTTAACGAAACTCGGTTTTGTTCACTGTCCGCCTAAATCTGTATTGTTTTCCAATTCTCTCTGTAAAAGCTTTCCAAATAATCCCAAAAACTCCTTGACGGCGGGGGGGGGTGATAGTATAGTCTACAAGCTACAGTTTTGGAAAAACTAAACTGTTACAAATCGTTAATCATAAGATTGATGGATTTACTTAAAACGCGTGGCATTACAACCGTTTTTATGCACCTGACGCGCGGCAGCGAGGATGTAGAAGAAACAGAAATGAGCTTTTCTTCAATTGTAGATACATGGTTAATACTCAAGGATTTACGGACTAAAGGCACACTCAAACGCGGGATTTACGTTTTTAAAATCTCGCGGTATGAACCACTCCAGAGACACCCTTGAATACTTTTTCACGCCCAGCGGTATCGAAATTGACGGGAGGGTTGAGGACAATGAGGGCTAACAGCGATTCTGCAGATTGTGAATTCTACCAGTTAAGGCTGTATGTTGCCGGCACTACCCCCAAAATGAAAGCTGCCTTTGCGAATCTGGAAAGTATTTGTGAGGAGCACCTTAAAGGCCGCTATTCGATTGAGGTTATTGACCTGCTGGAAAACCCTCAACTTGCTGCCGGCCACCAGATTTTTGCCGTTCCAACAATGGTTAGACAACTGCCGGAACCCATCAGGAAAATAATAGGGGATTTATCCAATACCGAGCGTGTGCTTGTAGGCCTGGATTTGCGCCCTTTAAAGTAGAGTAAATATGACCGAATATGAGTACAAGCCAGCTGAACCACAGGAAAGCCTTCGTGAAATAATCTACCGCGACCCCGACGGCAAGGTGGTAGTTGATAATAAGGGCAGGATCCTGTATGCCAACCCGGCTTTTGCCAGGTTGACTGGCCAGAATACCGACACCCTGCATGGTCAGCTATTTGGCTTCCCGATTATAGAGGGCCAAAGCTCTGAGATAGAGATCGCTTCTCCCGAGGGAGGGTACGGAAGCGCCGAAATGCGGGCCGTACAAATCAACTGGCAGGGTATTCCGGCCAGCCTGGTTTCCATAAGAGACATCACCGAGCGTAAGCAAGCTGAGGAAGCCTTAAAGAAAAGTGAGGAGAAGTATCGGGAGTTAATTGAAAACATTTCAGATGTTGTCTGGACTGTAGATAAGAACCTGAATATCACCTATATAAGCCCGTCAATTGAACAAATGGTTGGAGAAACTGTAGAAAACTATATGAAGCGATCGCTAAAGGAATGGTTACCTCCAAGTTCGGTTGAAAAATTATATTCAACGATCTCTGAAGTACTGGAAAAAGAAAAGGATCCAAACTATGATACAAAAACACCCCGTGTAGTTGAATTGGAACACTATCTTAAAGACGGGTCCACTATTTGGGGTTCCATGCATGTATTACCTTTAAGGGATAAAAACGGGAATATAGCTGGTTTTCAGGGCATAACCCGCAATATCACAGAACGCAAAAAAGCCGAGGAAGCCCTCAAACTTGCGGCTGAAGAGTGGAGAACAACCTTTGACTCCATAACAGACATGGTTGCCATTATTGATACCGACAGGAAAATTAAAAGAGTCAATAAAGCATTTGCCCGGGCACTCGGTCTAACCCCGCAATCAATTATCGGCAAAACCTGCTACCAGGTGGTTCATGATCTCAATGAACCTCATCCGTCTTGTACCTTTGACAATACCGTAGGCGCCAACAAAACCTGCCACCATGAGTTATTTGAGCCCAATATGGGGAAGCATCTCGAATGTGCAATGTCTCCACTGAGGAACGGCCATGACGATATCGCCGGAGTAGTGCACACCTTCAAAGACATCACCCGGCGCAAAGAAGTGGAAGCTGAACAGCAGGCACTGAGGGATAAGGCTGAAGTATCAAGCAGGCTGGCTTCAGTGGGTGAAATGGCAGCCGGTATTGCCCACGAAATAAACAATCCCTTAACCAGTGTACTCGGTTTTTCCGAGCTTCTTCTGCAGGAAGACCTGCCGCCTGAAACGCAGGAACATGTTAAGTATATCGCTGAGGGCTCTAAACGGGTTAAAGGCATTGTAAAACGCATGCTTACCTTTGCCAGGCAGACAAAGCACCATAAGACCAGTTTGGATATTTGCGAATTAATAGATAACACTCTGGAGATGAGAAGCTATGTACTCAAAACCGCCAACATCGAGGTAATAAAGAAATATGCTCCCGGCCTGCCGTGTGTGACCGTCGACCCCGGCCAGTTGCAGCAGGTATTTATGAACCTGATTGTCAACGCCGAACATGCCATCAATAAAGCTCGTGATGGAGGAACTCTAATCATCACCACTGAAAGAGAAGATGGCACCATAAGTATTTCATTCACTGATAACGGAACAGGTATGAGCAAAGAAACCCTCTCAAAGCTCTTCCACCCCTTCTTTACCACCAAGGAGCCGGGCGAAGGCACCGGTCTTGGACTGTCACTGTCACGATCAATAATCCTGGAACATGGTGGAACTATCGAGGTTAACAACGATTTCGGGAAAGGGACCACCTTTACCATAAGGCTGCCCGTAACCCAACCGGCTGAAGCGGAAAAGTCAGAAGATAGTGAAACACAGCCTAAAAGCAAAGACGTTAAACCACCAAAAGCTTCTATTCTGGTTGTTGATGACGAACCGGGTGTAAGGGATTATACTCGAGAGGTTTTGGCACAGGCTGGCTACGACGTGGAGGTAACAGGCAAACCCGCCGAAACCTTGGAAAAGCTTGAAGCATCCAGCTATGACGCTATTCTGATGGATATCCGCATGCCGGGGATGAGCGGAAAAGAACTTTATTCCGATATAAAAGCCAAATGGCCGGAAATGGCTCGGAGGGTAGTATTTATAACCGGGGATGTCTCAGATGCAAGCACTGATGAATTCCTCAAGGAACACGGCTTACCTTATATATCCAAACCCTTTGAACAAGATGCACTGCTCGAGAAAGTAAGCGAACTACTTCGAACTTAAAAATTGAGGTTGAGCATCAAATTGCAAAGCACAGTAGTAAACAATACTGGCCTATTGTTTCCCAAGTGGTGTTAAGTTGCCTAAAATAACTTAGGGAGATTAATTGCAAAATTCTGCCATTGCAGCACGATATATAGCTGGAACAGTGGTTAGCCTTTCTGAGTCATCAATTTAGATGATTTCTTCATCGCTTATATATTATGAGATAAGTTAAAATTTGAGCTTACAATCACAATAACAAAGGCTTGCTTGTAAGCATCTTTCAATTCCATGGTTAATATCGTAGAATTACATTGGTAAAGGATGACCATGGATTTAAAAAAGATGTATTCTCAGTTTTCTACTCCAGTGCTCTTGCGTTATGAGGGAAATCCTATAATAAAACCGATTCCGCAGCACAACTGGGAATCAAAGGCCACCTTTAATCCGGCTGCTCTCTATCTCGGACGTCGTGTCCATATTATCTACCGGGCAATCGGTGATTCCGATATCTCAACCCTGGGTTATGCCGCAAGCCGAGACGGCTGTTGTATAGATGAAAGATTGAATTATCCCGTCTATGTACCCCGCGAGCCTTTTGAGGGGACGAGCGTTTCCTGTTCCAATGATACTGAACCTACCGGCGATTACGTGTCAGGTGGCGGAACTTATGGCGGCTGTGAAGATCCCAGGCTAACCATGATCTCGAATAAAATCTATATGACCTATGTCGCATACGATGGCTGTAATCCACCCAGGGTTGCCCTTTCCTCTATCAGCACCAGTGATTTTCTCAACAAAAGATGGCGCTGGAAAAAACCGGTGCTGATATCAGAGCCGGGAATTATCAATAAAAACGCATGTATTTTTCCGGAGAAGATCAAGGGCAAATTCGTGATATTTCACCGGGTATTCCCCGATATTCTGGTGGATTACGTTGATGATTTGGAATTTGATGGCAAGACGCGCTGGCTTGAAGCCAGAGACATGATCAGCCCGAGGGAGGATTATTGGGATAGCCGCAAGGTGGGTGCCGGTGCGCCACCAATAAAAACGGATGATGGCTGGTTATTTATTTACCAGGCTGTAGATGACCTGGATCCGCTTTACCACTACAAAATCGGAGCCATGCTGCTTGACCTTGAAAATCCGGCCAGGGTTATAGCACGAGGTACCGTTCCGGTTCTGGAGCCACGGGCCAGCTATGAGTTCAATGGCTGGAAATCAGGCGTGCTTTACCCTTGTGGTGCCGTTGTGATCAGGGGCAGGTTGCTGGTCTATTACGGGGCATCGGACAAGGTCACCTGCGTGGCCGCCGCAGAACTCAAACCGTTCATTGAAAAACTACAGCAACATCAAAAATAATCGCAACCAATTATTTAGCAGGAGGAAAGCCCGAATAGGCTGGAATATGAGTATTAAAGTTAAGCGCTGGTCCGGAAACCCGATACTAATCCCCAATAGAGAGAATCCATGGGAAGCTGAGGCTACCTTTAACGGATGTGCTGTGGCCGGAGGCGGTAGGGTACATTTCCTTTACAGGGCTATGTCTTTTCCACAGAAACATGATGGCTTAACTATGGAACTCTCAACTATAGGTTATGCTTTGAGCCAGGACGGGATTCACTTTGAAAGCCGTAAGCAGTTCATTCGTCCAGAATACGCCTGGGAACACTACGGTTGCGAAGATCCCAGAGTTACTAAAATAAACGGTAAGTACTTTATTTTCTATACTGCCCTTTCCACTTACCCCTTCAGTGCGGAGGGAATAAAGATAGGACTGGCCATAACCCGGGACTTTGAATCTATTGAAGAAAAACATCTGGTTACCCCGTTTAATGCTAAAGCTATGGCCCTTTTTCCCTCGAAAATTGAGGGTAAGTACCTGGCCGTCCTTACAGTTGATACAGATAGACCTCCGGCCAAGATAGCGCTGGCATCCTTTCAAAATCTTGACCAGATATGGTCACCGGAATACTGGACTAAATGGTATTCAAACCTTGATCAACACGTGCTACCGATAAAGCAGGCAGCCAAAGACCACATAGAGGTTGGAGCTCCACCGGTAAAAACAATATATGGCTGGTTACTCCTTTATTCTCATATCAGCGACTACCTTTCACCGCCTGCCACCTTCGGCATTCGAGCCCTGCTGCTGGACATGAACAAGCCCAACCACATATTAGCCTGGACAGAGCAACCCCTTTTAATACCCGAAACGGACTATGAACGCTACGGTAAGGTGCCCAATGTTGTTTTCCCGTCAGGTGCTTTACTAAAGAAAAAGAGACTGGATATCTATTACGGAGCTGCCGATACCACTTGTGCCCTGGCTTCGACTAACCTGGAAAATATGATAATGAACATGAAATCCTCCTGGATACCGTATAAGAAAATGGAAAGGTACCCGGGTAATCCGATTCTAATACCCAAGCAGGAACACCCCTGGGAATCCAAGGCTGTCTTCAACCCAGCCGTTTTATATGATGACGGCAAGGTCCATCTTGTCTATCGAGCGATGTCTGAGGATAATACGTCAGTTATGGGTTATGCGGTAAGCTCAGATGGCTTCACTATAGATGAAAGATTACATGAACCAATCTATGTTCCTCGCGAGGATTTTGAAGCCAAAGGAATAGCCAATGGTAACTCTGGTTGCGAAGACCCGCGTCTCACCATCCTGGAAGATACGGTTTATATGCTATATACAGCTTATCGAGGTGACGAGGAACCAAGGGTTGCTCTTACCTCTATTGCCAGAAAGGATTTCCTTGCGAGGCGCTGGGACTGGACCAAGCCCAGGCTTATTTCTCCACCATCAGTGGCTGATAAAGATGCTGCTCTTTTCCCGGAAAAGATAAATGGCCAATTCGCTACCCTGCACCGTTTGGGGGTAAATATCTGGCTCGACCTCAGGGATTCCCTGGACTTTGATAATGATAATTGGCTGGGTGGCGTTGAAATAATTACCCCAGAAGATGGTACCAAGGGCTCATATAAAGTCGGTATTGCCGGGCCACCCATAAAAACCGAAGCCGGCTGGCTTCTTCTATATCATGAGGTTACCAATCGTAAAAGCTCCCGTTACCACCTGACAGCGGCCCTCCTCGACCTTGATAACCCGGCTCGGGTAAAAGCTATTGCAGATAGCCCGATACTTGAGCCTGAGATGACCTATGAAAAGGAGGGCGTTGTACCCGATGTCGTCTTTCCCTGCGGTAACATTGTTATCGGCAACCGGTTATTTGCCTACTACGGTGGTGGTGACAAGGTAATAGGTATTGCCACTATGGAACTAAGCGCCCTGCTTAATCAACTTATTAAATAGAACATAAAAATAAAAGATACTACGTAAAACAGAAAAGGGCGGTCTAGGCCGCCCTTTTCATCATTCCAAATGTATTGTTTTCGTTAGGCTGCGATTGGAGTAGCAGCGATCTTGTGCCACGTTGAGTTGGAAACTTCGTAGGTTTCTACGT
>PUOQ01000081.1 GCA_003552785.1 Dehalococcoidia bacterium | reverse complement strand
TACGCAGAACGCAGGCAATAGTAATTATTAATTATATGTTATGTAATGTATAAACTTTGAAATTGACTTACGGGCGTTTCATTCTGAATACATTGGTTGTTCGGCAATATAAGTCACTTTCGCCCAGTCTCCCTATCGCCTGTAGTCCGGTATAGTCAACATTGCCATTCTGCCACAGCTCATCCCTGACGTGTATAAGTACTACTTCACCTATTATAAACCGGTTAATTCGCGGCTCGCACCCAAATTCCAGCACCTGTTGCAACTGGCACTCCATGCTTACGGGTGATTGACCAACTCGGGGAGGTTTTACTTTATTGCTCTCGATGCGTTTTAAGCCAGCCTGATCAAACTCGCTGACAGCAGCTTCAACCGGAGTAGAAGTTTTGTTCATGGCTTCAGCTGTTTCTTCATTTGCTATATTAATTACAAATTCTTTTGTATCTTCAATATTTATGAGTGTATCCTTTTTGCCGCCATGCCTTGCTGTGCCCATTGCAAAACCAACAATGGCAGGTTTTGTACTTAACAAAGTGTACATGCTGAAGGGTGCCAGATTGTCTACTCCATCAAGGCTTATGGTGGACACCCAGGCAATCGGCCTGGGAACAACAATACTCATAAACACTCGATATGCATCCTGGTGCGCCATGCCAGCTGGACTTATTTCCATAATTTAGACCTCCATAATATAAGTGTAAAATAAACAACAAATAAAATCCCTGGGGCATCATAGCATGATACATTTTTTGCCGCCCGGATAACAAGCAATTCTGGTATCGAAATTCAGGCATTAATTCTACCTTCTTTGACCGTGTTATGCTTAGCAAGTATAATAACTGTGGCATTTCAATAAGGCAAGCACACGAAATGCCATCAATTCTTTTTATTAAATACTAAAATTCAGTCGATTGGCCAGGAGAGGTGTCCGAGTGGTTGATGGTGCCGCTCTCGAAAAGCGGTCTCCACTTCAAGTGGAGCGCGGGTTCGAATCCCGCCCTCTCCGCCAACCGTATATTGATATTGCGGAGAGGTGCTGGAGTGGCCTATCAGGCACGCCTGGAGAGCGTGTGTCGCGCAAGCGACCGCGGGTTCGAATCCCGCCCTCTCCGCCATTATTTTTATTAGCGTTTTGCCTGTGCTAGAATAGTGCGTCTTGATTCATTGTTCTCACGAAATAAGCTATTGGATAGGATTCAGTCGTATCCCCGGCATTGGCAGGGTTAAACTCGGGTTGATTGAAAATCACTTCGGAAGCCTATCTAGGGCCTGGCATGCATCACGGAACGAGCTTAAACGATGCGGCCTGGATGACAACATAACTGAGATGGTAATCGATTGCCGGTCAAAAATCGATCTTCAGTTTGAAGTTGATCGGATGAATAAACACGGCATTCGGGCTATTTCTCATAAAGATGAGGGCTACCCTGAGCGGCTCAAGCAAATATATGATTTCCCACCTTTGTTGTTTATAAAAGGAGAGCTGTTGCCTGAAGATGAAATTGGAGTTGCTATAGTTGGCAGCCGGGACATGACTTCCTATGGCAGACAGGTTACTGAAGAACTGGCTTCGGAGCTGGTGAAAAGTGGCATAACTATTATCAGCGGGATGGCAAGAGGTGTCGACAGTATAGCTCACCAGGCTGCCTTGAGTGCAGGTGGCAGAACCATAGCTGTATGCGCGGCCGGCCTGGATATAATATATCCACCCTCAAACAGCGCTCTTGCCTCTAAAATTATTCGCCGGGGAGCTATTGTAAGCGAGTATGCGCCTGGAACGAAGCCGCGGCCTGAATATTTTCCCAGGCGTAATCGTATTATGAGCGGTATGGCGCTGGGCGTATTGTTGACTGAAGCTCGAAAAGAAAGCGGCGCTTTGATAACCGCCAAGCTGGCATTAGATTACAACCGGGAAGTATTTGCTGTGCCAGGTTCGATATATTCACAAGGCAGTAAAGGCTGCAACTGGTTATTGCAGGAAGGTGCTAAAGTGGTAACTAAAGCAAACGATGTTTTGGAAGAGTTAAACATACCCGTGTTAAATAGTCAGCAAAAAATGAAGGAAGTGATCCCCGGGGATGAAGTAGAATGTGCCATAATCAAAGCCTTGACCTTTGAACCATTGCATGTTGATGCCCTGGTGCGTGTCTCGAATTTTTCAACTGCAAGAATAACTGCTTCCCTGGCGATTATGGAAATCAAAGGTTGGGTTAAACAGGTAGGCGCCATGACTTATGCGCTGACTGGAAACCGCTAATAATCAGGTTGGTAAGGAAAATTCTATAATGACAATCAAAGTTGACAACAAAAATAGCCTGGTAATTGTTGAGTCTCCAGCAAAAGCCAGAACTTTAGGAAAAATATTAGGAGATGGTTATAAGATAGAAGCATCTATGGGCCATGTGCGCGATTTGCCAAAAAGCACGCTGGGTGTTGATGTGGAAAAAGGATTTAAGCCGAAATACATCCTGTTAAACGATAAGAAAAAAGTAGCAGCAAGATTGAAAAAATCAGCCAGAGAAGCCGATAAAGTGTATCTTGCAACCGACCCCGACAGGGAAGGCGAAGCTATTGCCTGGCACCTGATATCAATGACCGGGCTTGATGAAAAACGTTACAGGCGGGTGGTCTTTCACGAAATAACCCAGCAGGCCATTGAGAATGCATTTAAGCATCCCAAGATGCTTAATTTGAATCTGGTAAATGCCCAGCAGTCAAGGAGGGTTCTTGATCGGCTTGTGGGTTATAAGCTTAGCCCTCTACTATGGAAAAAAGTACAGAAAGGTTTAAGTGCAGGCCGGGTCCAATCCGTTGCTCTTAAGATAATCGTTGACCGCGAAAGAGAAATAGAAGGTTTTGAACCAAAAGAGTACTGGGTTATTGATGTAATGCTTGCAAAGAAGTTACCAGAAGCCAGTTCACCTTTTAAGGCAACACTGGCAGGAGGGAAAAATAAGACCAAATTGGAAGTAAAGACTGGCGAGCAGGCAGAAGATATAAAATTAGAACTTGAAAAGGCAGCTTACAGTGTACTAAATGTAAAAACCAGGAAAGCCGCACGTAAGCCTTCGCCACCGTTTATTACTTCTACCCTGCAGCAGGAAGCGTCCAGGCGGTTTCGTTTTAGCGCCAAGCAAACTATGCTTATTGCGCAACAGCTTTATGAAGGTTTGCCGCTGGGGGATGAAGGAAATACCGGGCTTATAACCTATATGAGGACTGATTCTACCCATATCTCCCGTCCTTTTGTTGAGGAAACCAGGCAGTATATTTCCAGTGAATATGGAAAGGATTATTTGCCCGCACATTCAAGATCCTTTTCAACTCGTGTAAAGGGCGCCCAGGAAGCTCACGAAGCTATTCGGCCGACAAGTATTAAACGTCATCCTGATTCATTGAAAAAATATCTCAATCCCGGTCAATATAAGCTCTACCGGATTATTTGGGAGCGTATGATTGCAAGCCAGATGGCTTCTGCTATTTTCGAGAATACCACTGTAGAAATAGAATCCAGAGCTCCAAGTAAGAATAAGTATTTGCTTAAAAGTTATAATTCTAATCTGGTTTTTCCAGGCTTTTTGGTACTTTACAGTGAGGCCCGGGATGAGGAAGAAGAGGAATCGCCCCCTTCATTGCCGCTACTTGAAAAAGGTGAACCGCTTTTGTTTAAGGGTGTAGAAACATCCCAGCGATTTACCAGGCCGCCATCTCATTATACAGAAGCAACGTTAATAAAAGAACTTGAGCAAAATGGAATTGGCAGGCCGAGTACCTATGCACCAACCATTTCCACTCTAACTGAACGCGAATATATAACTAAGGAAAAAATGCAATTAAGACCAACCGAGCTCGGGGTTTTGGTAAATGATTTTCTTGTCGAACAATTTCCGGAGATCGTTAATGTTGAATTCACTGCAAATATGGAAGGTAAGCTGGATGAAGTAGCGTCCGGCAATAAAGATTGGGAAAAAGCAGTTAGCGAGTTTTACAGGCCCTTTACTGAAAAACTGGAGAAGGCGGAGCAAAATGCCGGCAAAGTGAAACCTCCCGCGCAAAAAACAGATGAAGTATGCCCTGACTGTGGCGAATATCTGGTTATAAAAACCGGGCGCTTTGGTAAATATTTGAGCCATAATGAATATCCGGAGCCCAATAGTAAAGATTGTAAGTATACCTCTTCTTACCGGCTTAAAACGGGTATCATCTGCCCCGAGTGCAAACAGGGTGAAATTATTGAAAAGTGGAATTCAAAAAAGAAACATGCATTTTATGGTTGCAGCCGGTATCCGGAATGCAAGCTGGCAACCAACTATAAGCCGATAGATAAGGCCTGCCCCGAATGCGGTGGACTGATGACCGGGTATCGTATAAAATGGGCACGGTGCCAGAAGTGCAACTACCGGGAAAAGTATGAGGGTTAAGCCGGTATGCAAAAGGTCTTTGAAGATTATCTTAACTATCTAGCGGTAGAACGTAGTTTTTCCCAATATACTGTACGTAATTACCGCAGTGATCTGTTAGGTAACAACCAGCGTGGCGTTCCAAAGGGTTTTTTTCAGTACTTAAGATTGAAAAATATAAAATCATTGAATGATGTTAACCGGCAGATAGTGCGAGATTATATCAGCTATTTGATGCAGCAGAACATTACCAAAAGGAGCATTTCGCGCAAGCTTTCTGCTGTACGTTCTTTTTTTTCTTATTTGTCGCAACAGGAGATTATAAAAGAAAACCCCCTAATGCTTGCTACGGCTCCAAGGATGGACCGGCGCCTGCCTGAATATTTAACTATTCAAGAACTGAAACGCCTGCTTGAGGCACCTGGGGCTGATAATCCGCAGGGCATGCGTGACAGCGCTATTCTTGAACTGATATACGCTTCAGGAATGCGTTTAAGTGAGCTCGCCGGCCTCAATGCCGATCAGGTAAAACTTGACTCCGGCGAGATTAAAGTTGTCGGAAAAGGGTCCAGGGAGAGAGTTGTTTTAATTGGGGAGATGGCCATAGAGGCGATTAAGAGATATCTAAGGGACGGTCGGCCCCGCCTGGTGTACCCCAAAAAAGATACAAGCGCTCTGTTCTTAAACCGGTACGGTACACGTATTAGCGGTAGAATGATACAAAAAACCCTCAACCGCTATGCTGCAAAAGCGGGCATAAAAAAGCATGTATACCCTCATTTATTGCGTCATTCGTTTGCTACCCACATGCTTGATGGAGGTGCCGATTTGAGGGTAGTGCAGGAATTACTGGGACATGCCAATCTGGGAACTACCCAGATTTATACCCATGTTTCTCAGGGACAGGCGCGTAAAGTTTACTATTCAGCCCACCCCATGGCAAGGCAGGAAGAACCAGGTGAGAAAAGCTCGAATAAATAACCTGGTTGACCAGCTCGAAACTAATAATCTGGATGCCATTATTATTTCATCACCCCAAAATCGAACCTACCTTTCAGGTTTTAGCGGGTCTTCAGGTTATTTGCTTATATCTAGAGACAAGAGATTACTGGCGACCGACTTTCGGTATTTTGAACATGTTGAAAAAGAAGTGTCAGAATTTACCCTGTTCAAAATACATGGAAAAATTGAAGAATGGTTTGGTGAGTTTGTTGGCCTGATAAAACCTGAAAAACTGGGTTTTGAGAGCGAGCATATTTCGATAGCTGACCATAATTCATTAAATAATTCACTTAAAAAATTTAATTTGAAAACGCGTCTGGTTGCTACTAAAGGTGTTGTTGAAACATTGCGAATGGTTAAAGATAAGAAAGAGCTTGATTTCATTAAGAGGGCAGTTGCTATTAGCCAGGACGCTATTGACAGTGTTTGTGAATCAATTGGTCAGGGAATAAGCGAAATTGAGCTTGCCTGGGAGATGGAGAAACATATGCGTGAACATGGCAGTCAGGCCCTGGCTTTTGATGTTATTTGTGCTTCCGGCCCCAATTCAGCTCTGCCCCACGCTCGTCCTTCAGGCCGATTAATTCGATTAGGAGAACCCGTGATACTCGATTTTGGGGCCAGGGTTTGTGGCTATACCAGTGATATAACCAGGACTATTTGCCTGGGAAGACCTGACAGCAGGTTTGAAAAACTGTATAATATTTTAGTTGATGCTCGTAATGCTGCGCAGGAAAGCATTGTCGCTGGGATGAAAGGCTGCCAGGCCGATCAATCAGCAAGAAGGGTGATAGAAAAAGCAGGGTACGGCCGTTATTTCGGTCATGGTCTGGGGCATGGTGTTGGATTGGAAGTGCATGAAGGCCCCTCTCTTAGCCCGTTGTCCAGTGATTATTTGAAAGACGGAATGGTTTTTACCATTGAACCTGGAATTTATTTACCCGGATGGGGCGGACTTCGCATTGAAGATGATTATTTAATGGTAAATGGAAGATTGGAAGTTTTAAGCAATAAAATAAACCAGTAAACGATTAGGAGAGAAACATGATTAGTGCAACTGAGCTCAAGAAGGGTGTTGTAATCGAGCTTAATGACAAGCTTTACCAGGTTATCGATTATCAGCATATAAAGATGAAAAGGACGGCACTGGCCAAGGTAAAGCTGCGGGATGTTATCGGTGGACATACTATAGAGCAGTCCTTTCAGGCTAATGATAAATTTGTTCGCGCCAGGCTGGACTACCGGCCGGTGCAATACCTTTATCATGAAGATGACCTGTATTATTTTATGGACCAGGAAACGTTTGAACAGATCCCGGTAAATGCTTCAGAGCTTGGTGATAGTATCAACTATCTGAAAGACGGGATGACCGTGGAAATGGGAAGCTATAAAGATAAATTGATAGGCGTTGAGCTTCCAATAAATGTTGAACTTGAAGTAACCCAAACAGATCCGGGCTTCAAGGGTGACACTGCCACAGGAGGCACCAAGCCTGCTACTCTGGAAACCGGCGTAACAATCCAGGTTCCTTTGTTTATCAGTGAGGGGGATATAATTAAAGTTGACACTCGATCCGGCACCTATCAGGAAAGGGTTAACAATTAGGCGTGCTTAAAGCAGATCTTCATGTCCACACCCATTACTCTGGCGATTGTTCCAGTCCCCTTGAGGATATCATTGAATATAGTTTGCTTGAAGGAATAAATTGTTTAAACATCTGTGACCATAATACAATTGAAGGCGCTTTAAAAGTCAAAGAAATGGCTCCTTTTAAAGTAATCGTATCGGAGGAAATAGAAACGCCTGAAGGCGAGGTAATGGGTCTCTTTCTAAGCGAAACAATTCCAGCGGGCCTGTTGCTGGAGGAAGCTGTAGAGGCTATAAAGAGTCAGAACGGACTCGTTTGTGTGCCGCATCCATTTGAAATGGTACGGTCATCTGCCATGAAAGCCCCCGCCCTTGAAAGAATTAAGCATATGGTGGATATAATTGAAGTAAGGAATGCAAAAACATGGCCGATTCAAAAGGCAAACAAGCCTCTTCAGTTTGCCGTAAAGAATAACTTGCGCTGTAGCGCCGGCAGCGATGCACACACTGTCAGGGAAATCGGTAATTACTATGTAGAGATGCCTGAATTTTCTGGCCCGGACAGTTTTTTGGAATCCCTGGATAAGGGCAAGATAAAGGGGCCTGGAACAGGTTTTACCACTCACTTCTATTCAATGGCGTGCCGGGCTTACAATAAAATTTGCCTGAAATAAAAATCCGGGGAGTTTATACCTCCCCGGATTTTTATCATCATGCTTGGTTAAGTTCAAACCAACGCTTATTTGTTTTCAGCCATTTTTTCAGTGCCACCCAGGATTTCATCAATTAAGCCATAGTCCTTGCTCTGCTCTGGATTCAGGTAATAATCTCGGTCAGTGTCATGAATAATTTTTTCCAAAGGTTGACCGGTGTTATCAGAAAGTATTTTACGAATAATTTGCTGCAACCTGAGTATTTCCCGTGCGGCTATTTCAATATCTGATGCCTGTCCCTGTGCACTGCTTAATGCTTGATGCATATGAATGGTAGAGTTGGGAAGTGCATATCGCTTGCCTTTAGTTCCCGAGCATAACAGCACCGTAGCCATACTTGCAGCCATGCCCATGCAAACAGTAGAAACATCCGGACGGATCAATTGCATTGTGTCATAAATGGCCAGCCCTGAAGATATTACACCACCCGGTGAATTTATGTACAACTGTATATCTTTTTCAGGGTCCTCTCTGTCCAAATACAGTAATTGGGCGATTATGACGTTGGCTACCTGGTCATTGATAGGGGAACCCAGAATGATAATGCGCTCTTTTAACAAAAGGGAATAAATATCGAATGCACGTTCGCCCCGTGCGCCACTTTCTATTACCATTGGGATTACATTTTCGGGTCTACTCACTTTTTTCCTCCTCGGATTTGGTTTTGGTATTGTTTTTCTGGTCCTTTTTATTTTTGGTCGGTTTTTCAGCCAGCTCAGTAAGGCGTTGCAGGGCTTTGGTAGTCATCAGTTCACCATGAATGGAGCTGCGCGTTTCGGGCTTGTTAAGCGACTCAAGCCTCTCATCTTTTTTGTCGCCTGCCTCACTGGCAATGCGCTCAATCTCAGCGTTTACTTCATCTTCACTAACGGTTATATTTTCTTCATTGGCAAATTTACTTAAAACCAAGGAACGCTTGAGCCTTTTTTCTGCAGGTTCTTTGAATTGCTCCTTAAGGCTTTGATAGGATGTTTGCTTAAGCCTCTCTTCGAACTCCTCTTTACTGCGAGAGTACATCTGCCATTGCCTTACCTGGTTTTCTATCATCTTTTCTATTTCGTTATCAAGCAATGCTGGCGGATAATTCAACTTGCTTTTTTCTATCAGTTCGTCAAGCAGGTTAACCTCATACTCACTTCGGGCTTTTTGGTTTTGTTTGGCCTCCAGATTAGTTTTAATTCGCTCTTTCAGGCTTTTGAGGTCCTCGATATCCGGGGCAACCTTTTTTGCCATATCGTCATCAACATCTGGTAACTCTTCCTGTTTCACTTCCAGTACTTTGGCCTGAAAACTGGCCGTTTTGCCAGCCATTTCAGCTACCGGGTAATCGTCAGCCAGTTTCAGCTCGAATTTCTTTTCCTCGCCAGCACCCATTCCTACGAATTCATTAGCCAGTCCCGGAAGATAGGAAGTTTTATCCGGTTCTACCTGGTATTGAGAGCCTTGCTCTTTAATAAAAGGCTTGCCCTCGACTTCACTCTCCAGATTAATGGTTATCATATCTCCTGCCTGTACCGGCCGGTCAACCGGTTGCCAGTCAGCCATTTGTTTTTGAATGCTTTCAATGGTTTCATCAACTTCTTTTGAAGTTATTTTAACCTTTTCCTTTTTGGTTTTTAATGTTCGGTAATCGCCCAGTTCTATTTCCGGGGGCATAGGCACTGTGGTTTTAAGTACCAGTGGCTCATTACCGAGGACTTCAACAGCAGGCCGTCCGTAATAATTGATGTTTTCCTGAATGATTGCTTTTTGTATTACCTCCGGGGCTACTTTTTCAATTGCTTCTTTTTGAATTTTTTCTTTCCCAACGTGCTTTTCAATAAGTTCCCTTGGTGCTTTTCCTTTGCGGAAACCCGGAATCTCTACCTGCTCGGATGCTTGCTTGTAAACTTCGTCCAGGGCTGCTTTCATTTCGGCTTCTTCAACCTCAATAGTGAGTATAGCCTGGCAGTTTTCAATTGTTTTTTCTTGAACCTTCATTCTCTCCTCTTTTTAGTCCTTTTTATCTTTTATAATTATTCCCAGGTCTTTGAGTTGTTCATCAGTGACAAGGTCCGGTGCGCCGAAAGTCATATCTTGAGCATTCTGGTTTTTTGGAAAAGGTATTACTTCCCTGATGGATGATTCTTCGCAAAGAAGCATTACAAACCTGTCTATTCCTGCTGCTATGCCGCCATGCGGTGGAGCACCATAACTGAACGCTTCAAGTAAATGTCCAAACCGGTCGTCAATCTGTGAGTCTGTATAGCCAAGCAAATGAAAAATTTTACGCTGTAATTCAGGGTCATGAATGCGTATACTGCCACCTGCTATTTCAAAGCCGTTCAATACAAGGTCATAATGCTTGCCATATGCTTTCTGCGGGTGGTTTTCGATCCCGGCCACGTCTTCTTCACGTGGTGAGGTAAACGGATGATGCATTGAATCCCATCTGTTGTTTTCTTCGTCCCGGTAAAATAGTGGAAACCCGGTAATAAAACAATAGTGAAACACTTTATTATCTATCAAGTTAAGGCGTATAGCAAATTCCCTTCGCATTTTGTCTAAAACATTACTGGTAAGATTATCGTTGCCGGCAGCTAGTATCAGTAAATCCCCCGGAGAAGCTTCTAGCTTTTTGGCCATCTGCATAATCTGGCCGAGGTCAAGATGCTTTGCAGCAACTGATTTGATATCCTGCATTGTTAATGACTCCAGGGAGCCTTCACCCGCGCCCAGTGAAATTGTAACTACACCTCCGGCACCGGCCTGGCGGGCAATTTCATTTAGTTCCTCCAGCTCTCGCCTGCTATACCCGCCACATTTTGGAGCACTAATGCCTCTCACCCGGCCACCTGCTTTTATGGCGCTTGTAAAAACACCAAAGCTGGTGGCGCCCGCTATATCAGACAAGTCCTTGATTTCAAGTCCGCACCTTAGATCCGGCTTGTCGGAACCGTATCGCTCCATAGCTTCTGCATAACTTAAACGAGAAAAAGGTTTAACAACCTTGAATTCCGGCTTGATGTGCTCGACTATTCCGGTGAAAAGTTTCTCAATAATTTCTAAAATATCATCTTGGTCAACAAAGCTCATTTCAATATCAAGCTGTGTAAACTCCGGTTGCCGGTCCGCCCGTGTATCCTCGTCTCGAAAACATTTGGCAATCTGGTAGTATTTTTCAATACCGGCAACCATCAGTAATTGCTTTAACTGTTGAGGAGATTGCGGCAGTGCATAAAACTTGCCCGGGTGCATCCGGCTCGGAACAAGGTAATCGCGGGCCCCTTCGGGAGTGCTTTTAATCAATATTGGAGTATCAACATCAACAAACCCATGAGTGTCGAGGAAATTTCTCATATAACGTATAACCT
>PUOQ01000055.1 GCA_003552785.1 Dehalococcoidia bacterium | reverse complement strand
GTTGGACATTTGAAAGCCAACGGCTACCCCAATGCTTACCTTTATGGTGAAAATGAGCTGGGCGGCCTGCATGTGTTGTATGCCCTGGATGACAGCCCCAGCGTTTACGGCCTGCCCGATGATCCCCAGGTAGCCACCAAGAGCGTGGTCGGCAAATGGCTTTCCGGCCTGGTTACCGCCGGCGTCATCACGGCGTTGCCTTTCTGGCTGGTATTTAAACGCAAGCAGGAACTGGCCTCCAAATCCGGTAAAAAGGGAGGTGCTTAGATGAATATAGGTGATATGTCATGGGGTATAACCCTGTGGATTGACCTCTGGGCTATGGGCATTGCCGGTGGTGCCTTTTTTACCGCCTTTCTGGCTGACCGTCTGAGCGGTGGCAAATTGAGCCATCTTTTCAGGCTGGCAGTCCTCACCGGAATTGTAATGGCCATGATCGGTATCATTCTACTCCTTTCCCATCTGGGCAATATTACCTGGTTCTGGCACATGTTCGTTGGCATATACCCCGAATCACCCCTATCACTGGGCGGCTGGATACTTACCGGCTGGATGACCGTTGCCGGAATCATGATAGTCCTGTGGATAATCAGCCGGTTTGCCAGTGGCTGGCAGGCTTTTGCCGGCAAGGCAACCAATGTGCTTTCATGGGTTGGCTTTGTACTATCCATCCTGCTCATGGCTTACGCGGGCGTCTTGATCGCAGCTACCACCCAGCCTTTCTGGGCAGAAACACCCATGCTTCCGGCCGTATTTGTAGTTTCGGCCATAGCTACCGGTATTGCCTGGCTGATATTTGTTTCCCTGGTAGCCAATGCTCTCAACCGGACAGGAAACAGCGCCTGGAACTGGATAATTGAGCTGTTCTTCGGAGAATCCGAATGGCAGATTGATTCTTCAATGATTAAAAAACTGGCCCAGTCCCTGGTCGTAGTAATCGTCCTGGAACTGGTGATACTGGCCATATTCATGATCTGGACCTCGGCTACCGGTGTCGCCGGGGCGACAGATGCTCTGGCCATTCTTACCGGAGGGGCCCTTTCCATCTGGTTCTGGGTCGGGCTGGTTGCAGCCGGACTGGCAGCTCCGTTAATCCTTCTGGCGATGAACTGGAACAAGGATTACACAGCCGGCGTACTGGCTACCATTACCGGCTCTTCGGCTGTTCTGGTAGTGCTTGGCGGCCTGCTGCTCAGAGCCTTACTGCTGATTGCCGGACAGGCTTAAAGGAAATTACGTTTGGAAAAAATCAAAGTAAACGACACAACCGGAAAAATGCTCAAAGGTTTAAAAAAATAATTTTAAAATATATGAACAATAATTGGAGGTGCAACCTCAATGAATTTATCTCGAAGAGACTTTCTTAAAGCCGCGGGTTTTGGTTCAGCCGGCGCCTTTGTTATTCCTGGATCTTTAAATGAAGATTTAAGTGCTTTTGCCAGGAAACCTGTCGATAGCAAGCCAATTGTCTGGGACAAAACCTTGTACCAGTGCTGTGCTGTGTGTGCCAGTCAATGTGGCAGCATCGTCCGTGTTAAGGATGGTAGTGTCAAGTGGATTGGAGGCAACCCTGCCGATGGCCTGGGTGGATATGGTAAAGTTTGTGTAAAAGGCGCTTCTGCCATGCGACACCTTTATGATCCGGACCGTCTTAAATCACCCCTTAAACGGACCAATCCAAATAAGGCTAAAAATGAAGACCCCGGTTGGGTAAAGATATCCTGGGAAGAAGCCTTCGATACCATTGGCGAGAAGTTCACTCAGGCTATAAACAATCATGGACCTGAATCCACGATGATATTCTCGCGCCCCGATGGCCCCTGTACCAGGTTGCAAAAAGCCATAGGAACCCCTAACCAGGTCCAGCATGGAGATACTTGTTACACAAGTGCACACTATGCATGGCGAGTCATGGCTACAGGCGGTGGGCGCCCTTATACCATGGACATGGAGAATGCAAAATACATTATGGGCTTCGGCTGGGATATGCCGGGAAAATCAAAGCTTTGCCAGTTGATTCCATTTATGAAAGCCAAAGACAACGGTGCTAAAGTGGTTATTTTCGACCCGCGGGAATCACTGACAGCCGGCATGGCTGATGAGTGGATACCCATAAAACCCGGCACTGACCTTGCGGTTCTTTTGGCTATGATAAATTATATTATACAACAAGACCTGTATGACAAAGATTATGTCGAAGCCATGACAAACGGCTTTGATGAGCTAAAAGAGCATGTAAGTCAATATACTGCTGATTGGGCAGCCGGCATTTCCGATGTACCTGCCGATGTTATAACCCGCATTGCAAGGGAATTTGCCACCACCAAACCTGCTTTGCTGGCTACTCATAAGAGAGACGCCAGCGGTCCTAATTGGGCTAACAGCTTCCCGACGGCACAGGCCCAGGTAATCCTAAAAGCCCTGGTTGGCGGCATCGAAAGAAAGGGCGGTTTCTTTTTACCTCGAACTTTTTCACTGCCTTCAGTAGATAGTTTTTCACCCGCGGATTTCCCGGAAATGGTTGAAAAACGAAGGGTTGACGGCCAGCACCTGTTTCCGCTAGCCAATGCGGGGCGCACGGGTGCTTTTGGACATGTAGCTGAAGGCATCCTTTCCGGTGAACCATACCCGGTTAAAGTAGGCATCTGGAGGAAATACAACCTTTTTGTTGCCCCTGACCCTGACAGGCTTGCCGAGGCTATTAAGAAATTAGACTTTTTTGTTGTGGTTGATATTATGCCCAGTGAAGCAGCTCAGTTTGCAGATATTGTTTTACCGGACATGTACTTTTTGGAAGGGAGCGGTTATACCAGCCGGGCACGCAATGCGCTCTGGCCGCAGCTTTTATTAAGAGAAGGTGTCGGGGCACTATGGGAAAACAGGGGCTGGAGTGCTATAGTTAACGGCGTACTGGATGCTATAGGCAAGCCGGAATTCAAGGTAGATTGGGCTGGCCACAGGGATGCCTGCCTTGAAGCAGCCGGAACGTCAATGGATAAAATGAAGCAGACCAATGGTATACATGAAAATAAAGAAGACCCGGTAGGCCGCACTGAATTTAACACCCCCTCTAAAAAGATTGAACTATATTCAACCGTTCTTGAACAAGGCGGTTATGAACCGCTGCCTTCATGGCATGAGCCGTATACCACACCTTCACAGCAGTACCCTTACCGGCTTGTGGTTAACCATTTGCCCTGGCTGGTTCATACAGGTATGACCAATGACCCCTTGCTTCAGGAATTGCAACCCGAGAACTTTTTGCATATGCATCCGGAAACAGCCGAAGCTATTGGGGTTAAAGAAAGTGAACATGTCGTTGTTGATTCTACTAATGGAAACAGTATTAAAGTACGAGCCCATATAACACCCGGAATCCGGAAAGATACTGTGATGACCGAGCACAACCATGGCCATTGGAGCCGGGGGTGGAGCAATGCCCATAACTGGGGCACGAGTGACGGAGACCTCATGCAAGCAAGGACCATAGAAGAGTCACTTTCTGTTGAAAGCTACCTGCCGTGTCATTCTGCGGCAATGCTGGATATCTGTGTTAACCTCAGGAAAGCGTAAGAAAGATGGTAAAAATTTTCGAGCGGGGGAGTAATGAGTATGATAGATTGCTTCCCCGCTCTCTCATATACAGATTTCTTGCCCGTTCTTTTTCTTATCCTGGCCGAGATTACGTATCAGCCTTAAATAATGATACTTTGCTTGATTGTTTTAATGAATGGCAATTGCTCGGAATTGACGCCTCCGATGAGAAATCCAGAATAATAAACTGGTTAAAAGTTTTTGACCAGGAAGAAGTCCTGAAAGAGCTGCAAATAGATTATACTCGCATGTTAATTAATCATTACCCAAAAATTTTGGTAGCACCATATAGCTCAGTATATCTTGATAAAGATGCCAAAGTTTGGGGTCCCAGCACTGCAAAGGCAGCAAGGCTTTACCAAGCAGCGGGGCTATACATGAGAAAAGACTTCAATGAGGTCCCAGATCATATTGCTGCCGAACTGGAGTTTGCTTCATACCTGATAAGCGAACAATTAAAACAAGAAAAAGACAGAGCAATGTCGAGCGATAAACTTCATAAAATCGAAAGAGAATTTATATTCGATCATCTGTTAAAGTGGGCGCCGTCTTTTTTTTACCAGATAATTGAAAAAGCCAGCACGCCTTTTTACCGGCAAATGGCCAGCCTGTCTTCTAAATTTTTGGATTTTGAAGCATCGCAATAATATCTAAAGCAGCCCTTTAGTTTGGCGGTGAGCCCGATAAGCAGGAACACTTCAGGCCATCTATATAAGATAGCCCCCGTTCTCCTTGAGCGTATTGCTCCGGAATCATTTAATCAATTCTACGGCGCAAGAGGCCGTTTCTTTTGTGGTGAGCCTTACCTTTAAGCCGCCACAAATATTTAATTCCGGCCAATTTGCCAGTTTCATTATAATTGTTAAAAAACTGCGGAGGAGTTGCACCGGGGGTTATAATATTTATGTCTTTAATAACAAGGAGGCATTTATGAGCCCGGGAAAAAGGAAACGCCAGAGCAAACGCTTTTCGCGCCTGGTGCAGGTGTATCATTTAATCTCAGGCAACCCGGGGGGCATTTCTGCCAGGGATCTGGCCGGCCGCTGCCAGGTTAATGTACGTACCATCTACCGGGATTTAGAAGACCTGGAAAAGGCCGGGGTTCCTTTATGGCAGAATAAGCATAAGTACGGGATCTGCCCTGAACACTTCCTTCCTCCCATAAGCTTAACCGTGCCAGAGGCGCTGCAGGTTTTTCTGGCTCTAAGGCTTTTGATACAGTTTTCACGCCGTTACAGCCTGGAAGCTGCCAATCTGTTTATGAAGCTTGCGCCTACAGTGCCTTTACCGTTAAGAGAAGAAATCTCAAAAACATCCAGCTGGATGCTCAACCTTAAGCCCGACACACGGTTGAACCGGAACCTTTCACTCCTGGCGCAGGCATGGATAAGCCGTCAGAGGGCGAAAATCGCCTATCGTTCTTATGAAGCTGAAAGCACCATGAACCGTGTCATCGAGCCATATTTTATCGAGCCGGCTGCAGCCGGCCGCTCCAGCTATGTCATTGCCTTTTGCTGTCTGAAGGGCGAAATAAGGACCTTTAAGGTTGAGCGCATACAGAGTGTTTACCTGACCGGTGAAAATTATGAAATACCCGAAGATTTCGATGCCAATAAATATTTAAGCCCGGCTCTGGGAATAATGGTTACCGGAGAGGAGTCAGCCCGGGTAAAAATCAGGTTTAAGCCCGATATTGCACGCTTAATTCAGGAGTCTGTATGGCACCCTTCCCAGGAGCTTGTGAAAAAGCCGGACGGTTCTCTTATAATGACCATGCTTGTGAACCAGACGCCTGAACTTGCAGGCTGGATAATGGGATGGGGAGAAAAAGCCGAGGTTCTCGAGCCCAATGGTTTAAGGCAGATGATAAAAAATAGAGCCGAAAAAATGGCCAGGCAGTACCGGTAATGATAATGGCAATAATGCCCGGAGCGGCAATTGCTGCATCTCAGAGCGGCAGATGATGATAAGGGAAGCCTATCTTGATATTGAAACAACAGGTTTGAGCCCGAGGTCCTGCCATGTAACTGTTGTGGGAATATATCTTGTTGAGGGCGCAAGCCGGGAACTGATGCAAATAACAGGCGGCGACATTACAGCGGCGAGAATAATAAATGCCATAGAAGGGGTAAAAACAATCTACACTTACAACGGGGAGCGTTTTGATCTGCCTTTTATACGTGACTGTTTCGGCATTGATCTTAGCGGAAGGTGTAATCTTCACCGCGACCTGATGTACGAATGCTGGAAGCACAGGCTTTATGGCGGCTTGAAAAAGGTGGAAGTTCAGCTTGGTATCAAGCGCCAGGTTGAAGGCGTTGATGGCAGGGAAGCGGTTTTACTCTGGAGGCAGTACTGCCAGCATAATGATTTAAAGGCTCTTGACACACTGCTTAAATATAATGCAGAAGATGTTTTTAACCTGAAGCTACTCAGGGAAAAGCTGGACAGCATGGAAAAAGGCTTTTCATGATAGGTGTAATTCCTGCCTTGCCTTTGAAATATAGCTAATTAAAGCAATAATGGTTGATGGTATCAGGCAAAAAAGCCACGGAAGGGGGCCTTGGCCTCAGCTCTCCAACGTTAGCGTGACAGCCTCAAGCCAATTAGCAGGGTAGACAAAGTAATTAAAATACTAACACCCAGCATAAACATCCAGATTAGCCAGCTGGGCCAGGCAGGGCCTTGGTCGGGGGAAATTATGAACTCGCTGATTCTGGACCATGAACCCGGGTTGCCGGAGCTGTCAATGGCACGAACCTGCCAAAAATAAGAAGTTTCAACTCCTGCTTGCGTATTAAGAACAGGGTTTGATGAAATGGTAAATGTTTCATCCATCAAGCCCGTTTCATCTATAAGAAGCTGGGAGAAGCTCGGGTCTTTTGAAATTCGAAGCTCGTAATTTACGGGTAAAGTGTGCCCCACCGAACTCCACTTTAAGGTTATCGGCTCTTGAACAAAGTCGCCCGGGCCTGGTTTAATGGGCTGGGGGGCGTCGGGCTCGCTGGCAATTAATTGAAAAGACTTAGACAATGTGACTGCACCATCACTTATATTGACAATATAATCACCCTCGTTTTTTTGGGGTGCTTTAAATGAAGATGAAAAATTTCCATTGCTTTCTGCAATTATATCGGAACCGGTGATGGATTTTTCGCCGAAATGAACCGTGATCTGTTCACCTGGAGTGAAGCCTTCACCCTTTAAGTCGATCTCAGTACCTGCCGGGCCTTCGGCAGGCTCAATCATTACTTCGGCAGTTGTGATAAACCATTCCTCCAGCACCTCTTTCCCGCCAATTGAAACAACCACCAGGTGTTCATCCGGTGGCACTGCTGGCACCTGAAAGTTAAATTCGAGGCTTCCTTCCTGACCGGTATCCTGCTCAGGATCTATTTCAGCTTCACCAAATTTAATAATAACCTCAGCTTCAGCTGGCAGCCCGTTTCCATTAACGGTTACTTCGGAGCCTATTCTGCCTTCATGTGCATCAAGGCTTATGTACTGTTCAATAGTAAAATCAGAAGAGGCAAGCAGCCCGTCTTCATAATATGCTTTTATTTCATAATCACCACCGGGCATTTCAGGAACATTGTAGGTTTCAGAAAAGGCGTTGTCAGAGCCTATTTCAACGGTGCCAAGCTCAATATCGCCGATGGTAATGGTAAGCTGTTCGCCTTCAGGGAATTCGGTGCCGCTTACCGTAAACTCATCACTCACCTTGCCGGAAGTTGGATCTACCTCGATTGCCGGGTCCAGGGGTGGTTCTTCAATAGTGAAGGCATGCCGGGCGCTGATAGCGCTGTTGGAATTATCGGTTGCCGTTAAAGTATATTCACCGGGGCCGAGGTCGGGGATTATCATCTCAACCTCAAAGAACCCACTGGTATCGGCGCGCTTTGATTCAGTCACGACCCACTGAACCGGTACCTCTGTTCCGCCCAACCCAAAAACTATAAGCCTGTTGGCAAAACTGAAACCTTTTATGGTGACAACTTCCCCGGCCTGGGCCGATTCTCTATCAAGTGTTATATTCGGAATCACGGTTATGTCAAACTCAGCCCCGGTAAGTGAATCCTCGCCGGACACACTGATATGATGGGGTTCTGCGCTGAAGATTAATTCCGGTATTGTTACATATAAAATAAAATTGCCGTTATTGTCAGCCTCCGTTCGGCCATCTACGTCACCTGTTACATCCGTTCCGTTTAATTCGACTGAAATATTCTCCCCCGGAAGATAATCAAACCCGTTGATCTCTATTTCCTCTCCAACAAGGTAAAAATCCTTTTCATTATTAATTATTGTTTGACCGCGGCTGTAATAAAACTCGAAAGTATCAGACCACTCACCAACGTTGCCTGCTTCATCCAGCGCTCTTACTCTCCAGAAATACGGATTTGCCGGGGTGGCCGGATCAAGGTCGATATCAGAATCAAAAACATACTGTGTCTGTTCGATATCATCTGACTCTAACAGCAGTGTGTCAAAGTCAGCATCGAGGGACAGCTGAAACTCATAGGTTATATCGGCAGCATGTTCTACTGCCTGCCATTCGAATGATGCCGGGTCCCCTGCTCTGGTTTTATGTCCGGGGGAAATCAACTCCGGGCTCGGAATGCTGGCAGTGGTTATTTCAAAAAATGCTGATTTGGTTACGGTTCCATCGCTTATGCTGATTTCATATTCGCCTGCTGGTTCTGCCGGAACAACGAAATTGATGCTCGGGAGCTGGCCCTGTTCATTTGTTTTCTGTTCAAAATCATTTATGCTTTTACCGTCCCATTGAAGAGTCAAGTCCTCATTGGGGGAGAAGACTTCTCCTTCTATGGTTACTTCTGTACCAATGGGGCCTTCCAGCGGGTAAAAGAAAACCTCGGCGTAGACTTCAAAATCCTCTTCGAACACAATCAAGTTGCCAACCCTGATTTCCAGCTTGTTTGTGCCAAGCTGCCGTACAGGCACCTGAAAACTGGAGTCAATGTTACCCTTCTCGTCTGTTTTAGATGGATTTATATTTTGAACATGACTGCCGCCAAAACGGACATAAAAATTAGTGTCCCCAGCCAGGCCGCTGCCTGTTATGTCTACAGTATCCCCTATCTTGCCTTCCATCACGCTTATGCTTACACTGTTTATGATTTCAAATTCAGCTGAAGCTTCACAGGCACCGGAGGTTGCTATTATGGTGTAGGTGCCGCCTGGGGCTTCCCACACATCAATGTCCTTTGAGAAATTGCCGCTGGAATCTGCTGCTGCAGTGCCTATTTCATTACCCTCAACGGTGAGGGCAACATCTTCATCTGCCGGGAATTCGTTACCGCTTATGGTGACAGTATCCCCCAATGCACCTGATTCAGGATCGATGCTCAAAGTGGGGGGCAGGCTCCTGACTTCAAATTCGGCGGCTGCATTGATTTGCATGCTTTCATTATCTGCTATATAGAAGTAGTATATTCCCGGCTGGACCGGGGTTTCTCCGTCTCCCATTTCGGTAGGCACTTCTTCAACCCGGGTCAGTTCGTCACTTCCCGGCGGGGTGTTTATAAGGCCGAAGTATAAGTAAGCATCGCTATCTCCCTCGGAGATTTTATCGCCGGCACCAAGTTCATCAGAAGAAAAATATAAACGATAGGATGTATCTGGGGTGAATCCGCTTCCGGTTATGGTTACCGTGGTGCCAACAACGCCATTTTCAGGGCTCAGACTTAAACTGCCCGTGGTGTCTGCTTTCAGGTATGCAAAAGGCAGGGCTGACAGGAAAATAGCCGTTACGAGCAACAAGGTTATTAAATTATGCTTAATACTTGTTTTCATTTCCTCTTTAAATATTGAGGGGTGTTTAAATATTATAAACAGCTTAAAGCGGCGGACTGCGGCATTCAAGTATTAATTGAGCCAATATATTGACCATTTTAAGTCAATGAAATGAACTATACAGGCAATATGAATTGAAAGTAGCATCGATATCTAAAAAACTTCAGTTTCTTGAAGCGGCTATAATTTCATGTTTAAATAAAAGCCGGGTTAAATCTTAAGTTCGCAGGGCTTTTTAAAGATCAATTGGCAAAGTTGTAACAGTTGTGTTTTTAAAACTGGACAGACCCTGGTTCAACGGGTAATAAAACAGTAAAAACCGAGCCTTCTCCAGGCTTACTTTTAACCTCAATACTGCCACCGTGTTCACTGATTATGGAGTGGATGACGGAAAGCCCAAGGCCGATGCCCTGCCCCGGGTCTTTGGTGGTATAAAAAGGGTTAAACAGTTTTGGAATATTTTCATCGGGAATGCCGTGACCATTATCCTCAAAGTCAATAAGTACATGACCTTCCTGGTCAACTCTGGCAGTAATGTTGAGCCTTCCACCCTGTTTGTTGCCTCTCATGGCTTGCTCAGCATTAAGGATAAGATTTAAGAAAACCTGCTGCATCTGCCCGGTATCTGCATTTACAGGGGGCAAGCAAGAAGCATAATCCCGGGTAACACTGATATTGGCGCAATTAAGTACGTACTGCCTGATTTTAAGGGTGTTTTCTAAAACTTCCCGAATATCGACTAACTTTTTGGCCGGTTCAGAATGACGGGAAAAAATTAGCAGGCGGTTGACAATCTCCTTTACCCGGGTGGCTCCTTCATTAATAATTTTCAGCTGCTCGAGTGTATCAGGGTCTCCGGTTTGTTTTAATAGAATGGAGGAAACACCAATTACTCCAGTCAGTGGATTGTTTATTTCATGGGCTACACCCGCAGCCATATCGCCTGTGCAGGCAAGCCGGGAATAAAGTTCAGCTTTTTGATTTAGTTCCCTTTGCCTGGCTTCTAATAACCTGCGGTCTGTTATGTCTTTTATAACATTTACCGCTCCTTGCGCTTCCCCCCGTCCGTCAATTACAGGAGACATGGATATTTCCAGGTGCCTGGATAGCATTGGGGCAAATAACTCCTGATGCTTAATTTGCCTTGTTTTTATAACGCAATCAAGGCCACATTCCGGGGGATGATTATCGGGGCCATGAATCAATTCACAGCAAACCATGCCCCTGGCTTGTTCAAAGCTTACATTGAAATAATCTGCAAAAGCCTGGTTAATACGGCGTATCTTGCGGTTAGTATCAACCAGGGCAATCGGGTCAGAAATGGAATCAAAGGTGGTTTTCCATTCAGTGTAGGCGTTAAACAGGGCTTCCTCTGCCTTTTTCCGGTCAGTAATGTCCTCAGCCGAACAGACAACCAGTTCTATTTTTCCGTTCTGGTCAAAGCTGGGTGATTTGGTAATGGATAGCAGCCGCTGTTGCCCGTTTCCGTCCGTAACCCATTCCTCTGAATTAATCTTTGTGCCTTTATCAAAAACCAGCTTATTGCTCTGGCGGCATGTTTCAACTACTTCTCGAGGGAAAATTTGATACATGTCTCTGTTTGTTATTTCTTCAGGCTTTTTGCCCAGAAAGGCAGCATGGGCATGGTTTACCAGCCCATAATGATACTCACTGGTAAGATACCAGACCTGAGTCTGGATGTTATCAAGAAGGATTTGCATCTGCCTGTTGCTGCGGCTTATAGTTTCTTCTTGCTGCTTGTATTGGGTAACGTCCTGAAAAAGGGTGACAAAACAATCCG
>PUOQ01000091.1 GCA_003552785.1 Dehalococcoidia bacterium | reverse complement strand
TGCTTGATAATCTAGCAGCCTCTGCCAGGGGTGATAACCGACGGGATATCACAAGGCTTGCCGGTTATATCAGGGCAAACATTAAAGGCCTCACAGGCCACTCCGGGCCAGGGGGCACCGGCGCAATTGAGGGTAACATCGACAAGCTGATCGTCAGGCGCATGAAGAACCAGGGCATGAGCTGGAGCATTAAGGGGGCAAGGCACATGCTATGGCTGCGTGTTGCCATGTATGAAGACAGACTGGATAAACACCTTAACCCGGCAAGGTCTGCCTCAAAGCCATACAAACTGCCAAAAAGGACTGTGCGCAAGGTAATTAGCAAAAAGATTAATCAAGATTACAGTAACTACTTTGCTGCCGGGGTACCTGCTCTTACAGGACCTCATGCATCACGACCCTGGGCAAAAGTGTTAAAATCCATCACCGGAGGGCTATAATATAAATCAAAGAGGTCTCTAAACGAGAAACCTACAAATCTGAGACAGTAACGAACACCTCACCAGCGTTTACAATGGATGATTATTCCCATATAATACCAGTAAGCAACTTGAAGCATTGGGTGTGCCAAATTTTAATATTAACATGCTTTGGCGCCATTGCTTGACATAAAACCAGTTTTTACGTGCCCCAGTAGCTCAGAGGATAGAGCAGCGGTTTCCTAAACCGCGTGTCGGGCGTTCGAGTCGCCCCTGGGGTACCATTTTTTGTAATCTGCCGGCTTTAGCGCTGGACTTTATATTCTGATAAAATAGTTAAGATATGGAAAGTACCCGGGAAGAAGAAGCAAAAACCGCAGAAGAGAAAAGCGAACCCGTTCCGCACAGCCTTGATATTGTTTATACCGAAATCAAGGACAAGCTTGATATACAAATCAGGCAGGTGGAATCTCTCGACGGCAAGACGGGCAGCATTTTATTTGTTGCCAGCATAGTCATTGGTGTGGGGGCTGCTGCCCAGGCTGCCCTGATAGACGTAGTTGACAACCCGCTGGCTCTTTTCTTTTTTTCAATACCCGTAGTCTTTTATTTGCTGACCATATTAACGGCCATAAGGAGCTGGATAGTTAAGCCCTATTTCCGGGACCCGGAGCCAAGGCCTCTGAGGGATGAATATTTATTCGAAAAAGAAGAATTTACCAAGCGAAGGCTTATTGCCCACTTTGTTTCTACTTACGAATGGAATAAAACAATTCTGAAAAGGAAAGTGGTAGAATTACGCTGGGCAACCTGGTTTCTGCTGGCAGAAACTATATCGTTGACGCTGGTACTTCTTTTACGGGCATGGTTTATTTAGTGCTTTATAAGGGGGGCAAGCAATGGATAAGGACAATGAAAAAGAGCAAACACCTGAAGAGCAAGAGCCGAACGAAGAGGTAGAGCAAAAATCGGAAGAGGAAGATTACCATAAAGACCCGGACAAGGAAGACCCGAGGCTCTACAGCCCCCTGCTTGAATCAAGTTCACCGCCTAAAAGGAGCCCGGCAACTCGAGACGAGGAGGAACCTGAAGAGCCTCCAGCGCCTGATGAAGAAGAAGGGGAGAGCGGCGATAAGCCGGAAGAGGAAAGCTAGGAAATATTTACCGGTCGAGCAGACTATTTAGTAAGCACCCTGCATCAGGGTGCTTACCCTTTGTTTTCCTGATACTCCTTTATATCTTTAAAGGTCCACTTGTACTGGCAGGAGCGGCATTCATATTGCGAACCCTTTAACATTCCTGTGGCTATGCCGATCAGTAGCAGCAAGAGCACCACAACCACACCGATTGCGGGTGTCGGGGGTATGTTTAGTGCCAGCGCCAGGGTGACAACAACCACGAAGGTGGCAAAAAGACAGATGCTCATTATGAAACCACCCATGGCTATGCCGCGCCAGAAATTGGGTGTTTCTATGCTCAAGCCCCCGCATTTGGGGCAGGGAACCCATTCTTTCCCGGTAAGCTGGCGCCCCCTCAGGTGCTCTGAAAAAGCACGTGAAACCTCCGGAAGTTTTAAAATATCAGAAATACTACATCCCTCCCTATAGTAAAGACGCTATAAAGAACCCTGTCATTATAAGGATTAGGACCAGCTTAAACAAGCTGCCGACTATACAGCCCACGAACGCCCCCAGGGTTGACCCGAAAGCTGTTGGCAGGTGCCTTTTGGCCAGCAGTTCGCCGGCAAAGGCGCCGATTAAAGGGCCGATTATAATTCCGGCAAAACCGAAGGCAAAAATGCCTGCAACCGAACCGATGAGGGCCCCGAGCATGCCTAGCTTGCTCGCCCGGTACTGCCGGGCCCCCAGCATGGGGGCTATAAAATCAAAAACCAGGGTAGCAAGCGCCAGGGCAAAGAATACGATGATTACAGTAACAGAAATCGTCTCAAAATCGGTTACCAGGGCATAGATAAAAATGCCCAGCCAGGCTAATGGAACACCCGGTAAAAACGGCAATATAACACCCAGGGCTCCTGCGAACAATAGAATTGAGCAAAGAATAATTGCGGCGGTAGTTCCCATGGCTATTTATACTAACATAAATTTGGGGGCTGGTTAATAAACAGAAGCAGTTACTTGTGGTATAGAAAGATTTTTGCCCGGCTAAATTTCTGCCAGTTCTCTCAGCCGGTCGACAATTTTTACCATACCGCCGGTGTCGAGTTTGCAGTATGAAAGCAGCTCTTCTCTTTTCAACTTTACTTCACTCTCTGGCATTTCCCCGGAAGCGATTGAGAGAAAAGCCAGGCTGGCAAGGTCCCCCCTTGCTATGGGCATTTCATCGTAACTCAACCCGGTTAATGCCGGCAAAACCTTTTTCAGGGAGGCGCTGCCATGCTGGGCGGGGTGGTACAAATAGAAGTTTCTGAAAGGCTCCAGCAGGTCCCGGGTTCTTGAAAGCATGTTTTCTATGCATTCCCTGTAATCCGGGAACTCTTCAGCCAGGCTGGCAAGCACTTTTTCTTCGAAGGCTTTGCTGTAGGCTACTATGGAGCCATTGCTGCCGCTGAAGCGGCATAGAGCAGCCAGGAATTCACCGCGCGGGTCTTTTTTACCGCTGGCTAAAAATGAGTGGTGCGTTATTTTGCCGCCGGGGGAATCCTGAATGTGGAGTGAAAATTGAAAGGGTATTGTCTGGTAGGGCCTGGTGCCGTCAAAAAGAGGCACAGCAGTAGAAAAAGTTTCAAAATCAAGAAAATAAAGCGGGTATTTAAGCTTGTCCAGGAATTCATGCAATGCCGCCCGGTCGATGTGGGGCTGCCCGCTTTCTGCCGAAATTATCTGGATGCGCTGCCTTTCACTCAGAGTATGATTTTCGGGTATGTTTAAGATATCTGTTATGCCATTTTGGTAAAGCTCCAAAGCTTTCTGGCCGCCGTAATAAAGGGTGAAGACATTGTTTTCCGGCAGGTGTTCCCAGCATTCAGTCATAACACAGGGGTAGGGGTCTGAGCAGTGGGGGCCGATGCTTGCCTGCGGGCAATTGGATAACCGGATTGTCTCAAGCATTTCCTCAATCCTGCTCTGGATGCCTTCTCCGGCTTTCTTAACTTCTGCGGTAATATCGTGCAGGTTGAAAAACTCTTCGGGTTCAATCTGGCCCTGCTTGATATACTGGTTATTTATACACGCCAGAAAACACTTGTTGATTTTAATTCCATCCTGCTCCCAGCAATATTTCTGAAAGGAAACATCATCAAAATTGATCTCTTTTACCTGGGTGGAGCTCTTGACTTCGATAATATCCCATTCATCTTCATTGACCGGGCGCAAAATATCTGCACGTGAGAAAAGCTGCCCGGAAAGTACGCTTGCTTCAAACAGGGGCTTTCGCTCTTTTAATAACCCTCTTGTTTTATTTATAGCTTCCATAAACCCGGTTGCGGTGGCAGATATGCCTCCCGGGAAGAGCTGCTGTGCCAGCTGTCCTACCAGGTGCCCCTGGTCGAAGACGTGCTGGGTAAATGCATCCGTTTCGGGCAGCCTTTCCTTTTGGTTGGTGGCAACCCACAGCAGTTTGGGGCATTGAATCCCGTATAGATACCTGGTCTTGGAAAGAATTTTACGCATAAATATCTTAAGTTTATAATAGCACAGCTTTGCCTGGAGTTACATTGACAGGCAAGGCACCATTGATGGATAATTAATAACTATTATCAGTTAGTTTACCTGTTCGAGTAAAATAAGCAGATAATCGGATTATAAATATAATAAAGCAGCGAAATAATTAAGGAGGGAAAGCACAATGAATTTGAGCGATTATTTCGAAAATGTAAAAGGAACCGGTATTTTAGCCACGGCAGACGGCAGCGGTAAAGTAAACGCAGCGATATATGCGCGTCCTCATTTTATTGACGAAAATACTCTGGCCTTTATAATGACAGAAAGATTAACCCATGCCAACTTGCAGGCAAATCCAAATGCGGCGTATCTGTTTATTGAGGATAAACCCGGTTATTCCGGCAGAAGGCTTTACCTTAAAAAAACGAAAGAAGAGCAAAATGCCGGGCTGGTAAAAGAAATGCGCCGCAGCAGCAGCCATTTTCATGGCGATGATGACCGGCGCTACGTGGTTTATTTTACCGTTGAATCAGTTTTACCGCTTATCGGGGAGTAGCAAAAAGGAGGGAGTCGCATGCAGCATAAATTACCGCAATTGCCCTACAGTATGGATGGCCTGTCGCCATTGATTTCGGCAGAAACACTTGAGTACCATTATGGAAAACACCATAAAACATATGTGGATAATCTTAACCGGCTAATCAAGGGCACCGAATATGAATCCATGCCGCTTGAAGATATCATTAAACGTTCTTCCGGGGGCGTCTTTAATAACGCAGCCCAGGTCTGGAACCATACTTTTTACTGGCATTGCCTTGCACCCGGAGGTGGCGGTGAACCCGGCGGCGAGCTGGGGCGGGCAATAGAAGCCGGTTTTGGTTCATTTGAAAATTTCAAGGATGAATTCTCAAAGGCGGCGGTTGGCCTTTTTGGTTCCGGCTGGGTTTGGCTGGTTAAAGGCTCGAACGGAAAACTTTCTATTGAACCCGAAAGTAATGCCGGCAACCCGCTGACAAAAGGGTTAAAGCCGTTGCTTACCTGCGATGTATGGGAGCATGCCTATTACATAGACTACCGCAATGCCAGGCCCGGCTACATCGAAGCTTTCTGGAAGCTGGTAAACTGGGAATTCGTAGAAACAAACTTAACAGCCTAGTTGCCGAAGGCCCCCTTAAGCCTTTCTGTTGCCTTGCTGTCGCGCTGTTCGATGCGAAGCATATCTTCAATAAGGCCGTTGTTTAAGGCGAGAAACTCGGTGCTTAATCTGCCTGAAACAAAGTCGGGGTTTTCCATTATAGCCTTGTGCAGGATAACGTTGGTTTTTACCCCGGCTATAATGTACTCGTACAAAGCACGCCGCATCCTTGTTATTGCTTCAGAGCGGTCCCTCCCCCAGGCAAGGAGCTTGGAGATCATGGGGTGGTAGAAGTGGGTAATGGCAGCACCGTTGTAAACACCGGAATCAACCCGTATCCCGATTCCGCCCGGAGAGCGGTAACCGGTAAGTTTTCCGGGAGAAGGGGCAAAATTATTCAGCGGATCCTCAGCATTGATGCGGCACTCAATCGCCCATCCGTTAAAGGTTACGTCTTCCTGCCGCATGGAAAGCGGTAAACCGGATGCAACCCTCAGTTGTTCTTTGACAATATCGATGCCGGTAACCATTTCAGTTACGGTGTGCTCAACCTGGACCCGGGGGTTCATTTCAAGAAAGTAAAACCGGCCTTCGCAATACATGAATTCCACAGTGCCGGCGCCCCTGTAGTCTATGTTTCGGGCAAAATCAATAGCCATTTGCCCTGCTTCGCTTCGTATTCGGGGGGTAACTGCCGGTGACGGGGCTTCTTCGACAAGCTTATTATGCATGCGTTGTATGGAGCACTCCCGTTCGCCCAGGTGTACGGTGTTGCCATGATTGTCGGCCAAAATCTGAACTTCAATGTGGCGGGGCCGGTCCAGGTATTTTTCAATATATAAATTTTGCCGGCCGAAAGCACTGGCCGCTATTGCCATACTTGTTTCAAGGGCACGCTTGAGTTCATTTTTACTTCTAACTACCTGCATCCCGATACCCCCGCCCCCTTCTGCCGGTTTGATAATTACCGGGTAGCCCATCGATTCGATCTGGCGGCTGCAAAGGTTAAAGTCGGAGCAGTCTTCGATTCCGGGCACAACCGGTACCCCGGCATCTGTAGCGATATTGCGGGCAGTGGTTTTACTTCCGACAAGTTCAAGCACCCGGCTTGCAGGGCCGATAAAGGTAATGCCGGAATCTTCACATGAGCGGGCAAAATGCGGATTTTCCGCCAGGAATCCGTACCCCGGGTGGATTGCCTGAGCCCCGGTTTTTCTGGCAGCTTTGAGTATGCTTTCTATGTCGAGATAGCTGCCACGGGCGGGCCCTGGCCCTATTTGGCAGGCTTCGTCGGCGTATTTTACAAAAAGAGAATCTTTATCGGCCTCGGAGTAAACGGCCACGGTGCTGATGCCGGCTTCATGGCAGGCACGCATTACCCTGATTGCAATCTCACCCCGGTTGGCAACAAGAACCTTGCTGATCATTAAACTTAAAGGTTTTCCACTTCTTTGTTTAAAAAGTAACTGATTATGGTTCGTATAATAACAATTGCAGCCAAAACTGCTATTTCTTCAAGACCAGGTTCTATGACGGTTAGAATTATATCCGCACCGATTAAAAATTCAAGCCCCAATAAGAGATACTGACCGACGTTTATGCGTATTGCAGTAATAGAACCGGCACCAGGTTTCTTTGAGCACTTGAATTCAAAAGCAAGGTATTCAACCAGTCCTTTAAGTAACCCCCAGGTTATTATTGCAACGCCTACTATGCTGATTCCGAAGGCGAGGTATTCAAGTACAATCATTTTTAAAGCTATCCCTCATTCATTACTGGTTGAATTCTTTTAGAACTTCGCGGATTTTCTGTTTGAGGCTATCATGGTCGACGTGTGCTTCATTCTGGCCTTCAATTTTGTCAAGGCGTTCCTCGATGCGGGTTTGTTCGTTTAAAACCAGCCTTATAGCCTCTGCTACCGGGTCCGGCAGCTGGCCGTGTTCCAGGAGGTCTGCCGGGCGTCTCTTTTCATCTACAACGCGCCCGGGTATACCCACCACGGTTGCGCCTTCGGGTACAGGTTTTACCACTACCGAGCCGGCGCCGATGCGGGCGCCGCTGCCGACTGTTATGGCTCCCAGAACTACGGCCCCGGTGCCGATGACGACATTCGAGCCGATGGTGGGGTGCCGTTTGCCCTTGCTCAATGTGGTGCCTCCCAATACGGCACCCTGGTACATAAGGACGTCATTTCCAATTTCAGAGGTTTCCCCTATTACTACACCCGAACCGTGGTCAATGAAGAAACGGCGCCCTATTTTAGCCCCTGGATGGATTTCAATACCGGTTACAAACCGGCTCCAGTGAGAAATCATACGTGCAAAAAAACCCAGTCCGTGCCTCCACAGGAAATTAGCCATGCGGTGATACCTGAGGGCATGAAAGCCGGGGTAGAAAAATAGCACATCGGGCACACCTCTGGCTGCCGGATCTTTGTCTAGAACAGTGGCAATATCCTCTTTAAGGGTGAACAAAAATCCCGGCATCAGGTCCTTTATTCAACCTCCTCGGGGATTACCTCGTTATCGATCCATTCCAGATAGTCGTGATTGCCTCCAATAACCGGCAGAGCAATTATTTCAGGCACATCATAACTGTGGACTTCTTTAACAAGGCGAATAACTTCATCAAGGAGTTCAAATCTGGTTTTAACAATTAAAAGGCTTTCGTTGTCCTGGTCAATTTTATTTTGCCACCAGAAAACGGAGCAGACACTGGGTATGATGTTGACGCAGGCTGCTTTGCGCTGTTCAATCAACACGCGGGCAATCAGCTGTGATTCTTCATCTGCCGAGGTTGTAATAAAGACAATAGCAAAGCCGTTTTTTTCCACCTTGCTCCTCCTTTTAACCGAACTCAAGCATGCGTTCAACAGCCCGGTAGGCCCGTTCCCTCGTCTCGCCTGTTACTTTAACCTCTCCTGACATCTCCTGTAAAGAGGTTAACATCTTATCAAGGCTGATTAACTGCATGTTTTCACAACGCGCCTGCTTTAGTGCCGGTATAAAAACCCTGGATGGCACTTCTTTTTGCAGCGGGTAGATCATGCCAGCATCTGTGGCCAGTATTATTTTTTCTGCTTTTGCCTCGCGGGCATATCGTATCATGCCGCTGGTGCTTTCAACTGCATCTGCCATGTTTGAGACCTCGGGGCGGCATTCCGGATGAGCTATAACGACAGCTTCCGGGTGCTCTTGCCTTAGCCGGGTGATATGCTCGGGCAATATCATGGCGTGTACCGGGCAGTAACCCGGCCAGAACAGCATGTTTTTACCTGTTTTGGACTGTACATAGCTGCCCAGGTACTGATCCGGTACGAATAAAATGTCCTCACTTTTAAGGTTGTTGACGATTTTTACGGCATTGGCTGAAGTGCAGCAAATATCAGACAGGGCTTTCACGCCAGCCGATGAGTTTATGTAAGTCACAACAGTATATCCGGGCAGTTCTGCCTTACGCTTTTCGAGCTCTTCGGCAGTAACCATGTCTGCCATGGGGCAACCGGCATCCGGTGCTGGCAACAGCACCACTTTTTGCGGCGAAAGAATGGAGGCTGTTTCTGCCATAAAGTGCACTCCGCAAAAAACTATAACTTCTGCCGGGGTTGAGGCAGCCAGCCGGCTGAGTTCAAGTGAATCGCCGACGAAATCGGCCACCTGGTGTATTTCGGGGTTCTGGTAGTTATGCACCAGGATAACGGCATTGCGTTCTTTCTTTAGTTTTTCAATCCGGCCGATTATTTCCAATTGTTTTAAAGTCATTGGTTAATTCTCCACTCATGCGTGTATACAGTTATGCGCCTGTTTTTCAAACACCTTATCAATGTAATGCCCAATTCCCCTGCCATTTTTATCCCCATGTCGGTAGGAACCGCCTTGGTCATAAGCACCGGGACACGTCTCAGAGCTACTTTTAACAGCATTTCCGAAGAAATCCGGCCGCTTATTATTATCATGCCATCTTCAGGGCTGATGCTTGACTCAAGGCAATGCCCGAATACTTTATCCAGGGCGTTATGGCGGCCAATATCATCTTTGAAAACAATGATTTTACCATTCTTGGCCAGGGCGGCACTATGCACGCCACGCGTGCTTGAGTATACCTCCGAAGAGTTTAGAAAATCTTCCATAATAGCAGCAACAGCGTCCGGGGAAACTTTGAGGCTTGTGCTAATGGGTTTAATTGTATCCGGAAGTGCACTTGAAGCGTTTTTACCCCCACCGCTGGCTATTAATGGTTGAAAGGCCCGCCTGCCATCAGTCGTTCCCTTGATGTTTACGCAGACTTCTTCAGCATCAGTGTTTATTTCGATACCTGTAACATCGCTTAAGTTTTGTATCAGGCTTTCTGAATATAAAAGGCCCAGCACCAGGTGTTTTAAGTCAGCCGGGCTGCAAAGCACTGTTGCCATTTCGGTTGAGTTAACTACGATTTTAAGCGGCATTTCCCGGCAGATGGTTTCTTTGCCCTGCCTTCTTCCCCCCTCCCCGAAAGAGGCAACTTCTAGTTCTACAGTTTTGGATTGCTCATGTGTCATTATATCGGCAGCCCGGGCAGGCTATTTATTCTTTAGCTGCTCTTTCTTTTCCTGCCTTAACCTGTCAACCAGTCTGGGTAGCTCCTCCAGTGTTTTATCAATATCTTCCTCAGTTGTCCATTTACCCAGCGAGAAACGCAACGCCCCCTGGGTTTGCTCCACGGTTCGCCCGAGCGCGATCAGCACGTGCGAAGGAGTAACCCCGGCAGCGGTGCAGGCGGCTCCTGCGGAAGCACATATACCGTGCTTGTTTAATTCCCAGCTCATCGAAAAATAATCTTCAGGCTTCTCCTTGGGCCCAGGTTTTTCAAGTGCAACTCCTTCAAAGCATACATTGGCATTGTTGGGGAGCCTTTTTTCCATGTTGCCGTTGACAATTACGCCATCTATGTTTGAAGTGATGCCTTTAACCAGTTTATCCCTTAGCGGCTTCAGGCGCTTTATCTCCTCATCCATATCCTTCATTGCAACCTCGGCTGCCTTGCCAAAACCTACCATAAGCGGAACGCTTTCGGTACCGGAACGGATGCCTCTTTCCTGCCCTCCGCCATAGATCATGGGGGCTATCTGGGATCCCTGCCGGATATACAGAGCACCGATTCCTTTAGGGCCGTAGAACTTGTGCGCTGTCAGGGACAGCATGTCCACTCCAAGCTCCTCTACATCTATATGCGAGCGGCCTATGGCCTGGACTGCATCGGTATGGCTGTAAATGCCAAACTCGAGAGCTATATTGGCAATCTCTTTTACCGGCTGCAGGGTGCCGATTTCATTGTTTGCATATATCACGGAAACAAGGATTGTTTCATCGGTGATGGCTTCCCTCACCTTTTCAACATCAACAATTCCGTCCGGTTCTACCGGCACAAACGTTACGTCAAAACCCTTTTTTTCGAGGTAATTACAGGTTTCAAAAACGGCGTGGTGTTCGATATTGGTAATTACGATATGGTTTCCCAGATCCCCGGATATACCGACGGTGCCCATGATGGCCAGGTTGTCTGCTTCCGTGCCGCCACTGGTAAATATTATTTCTTCGGTGTCGGCGTTTATGAGGCGGGCAACTTTTTGCCGTGCATCTTCAATGGCCAGGCGGGCTTCTTTGCCTTTTGCATGGATAGACGAGGCATTGCCGAACTTTTCATTAAAGAAGGGCAGCATGGTTTCGAGTACTTCCGGGTGAACCGGGGTTGTGGCCGAATAATCCAGATAAACCGGTTTTTCCATTTGGGCACCTCCGTTAGACGGGTTTTTCAGTCATATGAAGCTATGAGTAATTAAATGTTATAACCCGCTGTTGAAGTTTGTCAATCAAAAATGTTTGGAGAGCGAGGGTTTACCGGCGATAAGCCTGTATTGTTATGCATTTTCCGCTGTCGAATGCCTGGGGGTTCGCGGTTTGTAAACAAAGCGCGAAAGAAGAATGGAAAGTTCCAGAAGAAGAATCAGGGGAATAGCTACGATTGACTGATTGATAGGGTCAATTGTTGGTGTGACAATGGCTGCAAGCACAAATGCGAGTATCACCCATATTTTGCGGCGGGCGGCAAGCCATTGCGGA
>PUOQ01000103.1 GCA_003552785.1 Dehalococcoidia bacterium | reverse complement strand
TTTCGCCGCCACGCATGGTAAGCAATGGTTTAATATTAAGGACGCTGCCGAATAAGGCTTTGGCTTTTCCAATTCTGCCACCGCGGTGCAGGTATTTTAACGTATCGAAAGCAGCCCAAATATGCGTAGCTGTAATGTTTTGCCTGACCTCATCGGCAATAAGCGACAGGTTTTCACCGGCCCTGGCCAGCCTGGCGGCCATCAGAGTGACAAGGCCAAGGCCCATGGACACTGATTCTGAGTCTATGACAGTAATCCGATTTTCCGGATCAACCATTTTCTTAGCCTGAACAGCAGAATTATAAATACCGCTTAATTTGCTGGTAACCTGGATAGATATTATTTCATCGGCTTCCTTAAGAAGTCTCTTGTAAACATCGGCAAAATCCGAAGGAGGTGGCTGGGAAGTTGTTGCAGTTTGATTCAGTTCAACCATGCGGTAATATATCTCATCCTGCGTAATATCAACGCCATCCCTGAAAGTTTTGCCTTCAAAAGCGATATAGGCCGGAACAATGTTTATCCCGAATTCTTTGATCGCTTCCGGAGGTAAATCGGCGGTACTGTCGGTTACTACCTTTACAGCCATGCCAACCTCCCGATATTCATATTAAGCTTAACTGCTTTTAGTCTTTTCCAGGACAAAAACTCCAACAACATTAGGGCCCATATAAGTACCAAGTACCGGGCTTACTGCGGCGCGGAAAATTTTTTCTTTAGGAAAGATGGGTGCCACCCTCTCAACGAGCTCGTCAGCATCGTCAGGAGTAGTAGCATGTTCAATGGCCAGAGCTTCAATGTTGTCCTTGTAGCCAACAACAAAATTGTAAAGATAGTCCATACCGGCTTTTTTGGAGCGAACACGTGTAACGGGGGAAACAACACCTTCGTCCAGAGTAATAATGGGCTTGATTGATAGAAGCGAGCCCACAAGGCCCTGAGCTTTGCCGATGCGTCCGCCCTTTGCCAAGTATTTCAGGGTTTCAAAATACATAATAGGGTGAACCCTGGTTTGCATGTCTTTAATGGATTTGACCACTTCGTCCAACTTGGCACCTTCAGCGGCGATTTGAGCAGCTCTTATAGCTATCAGGCCAAGTGACATAGCAGTTTGTAATGAGTCTATGACTTCAATGCGAACGTTTTTCTTTTTTACCATATTTATAGCATTTATGGCCGACTGATAAGTACCGCTTAACTTGGAAGAAATAACAAGCACAACAATTTCATTTGTTTCTTCGGCGAGCTGGTTATATACTTCGGCAAATACCCCGGGGGATGGTTGTGTGGTGGTCGGAAAAACATCATCAACCAGGCGCTTATAAAACTCTTCAGTAGAAATTTCCACCCGGTCCAGATATGACTCTTTGCCAAAAAACACGGTTAGGGGCACAACAGTAATGCCAAGAGATTTTGCCAGGTCATGAGTTATGTCAGAAGTGCTGTCCGTTATTATTTTAACCATTTATTTCCTCCTGAATTTATTCGATAGATAAAATGTAATTGTAGTGGGGTTGGCCGCCCTTAACTACTTCAACCTGTAAATCCGGGTATTTAGCTGAGATGGTATTAGAAATTGATTGCGCATCATCTTCGGACGAGTCTTTTCCATAATATAGTGTAATTACCTCTGCATTGTCCAGATCGCAGCCCTTAAGAGTTTGCTTGAGGCCATCAACAAAGGTGTCTGAAACTGCCGCAATTTCTCCATCCAGTATGGATATTACCTGTTTGCGCTTGATGTTAAAGCCGTTAATTTTGGTGGACCTTACCGCACGGGTCAGCTCGACAGTTTTTATGCTGTTTAAGGCGTCAGTCATAAGCTGGTAGTTTGATTCAAAATCGGCGTCATAATCAAACGAAAGCAACGCTGCGACTCCCTGAGGCATGGTTGTAGTGGGTACAACTCTAATATTTTTACTGGTTAATTTTTGAACCTGTTCTGCAGCCATAATAATATTTTTATTATTGGGCAGAATGATTACGTTCTGGGCGCTTGATTTTTCGATTGAATTAAATATATCCTTGGTTGAAGGGTTCATCGTCTGGCCGCCTGGAACGATATGGCTTACTCCAAGGCTTGAAAATACCTCACCAAAACCGTCACCTGAAGCCACTGCTACCAGGCAAATATCTCCGGTTGGAGACTTTTCCTTTTGCATCTCCAGAAAATCTTCATGTTGCTCGTCCATGTTCTGGATATTGACATTGTCAAGTGTTCCCAGGGTGGTAAGGTAGCTGATAACTCCGCCCGGGTCAAGGGTATGCAGGTGAATTCTTATGGTGCTTTCATCACCAACAACCACCAGTGACTCACCTTTTTTATTTAGTTTTGTAGAAATTTTTTCTGTATTTAAATTCTGGCCTTTTAAAAGAAGGTTGGTACAATAACCGTACGGTACTTCGTCAACGCAAATATTTTCAGGGGCGGTGATTGATACCGGTGCGAGCGGGAGTTTGCTGGAAATAATCTGGGGTTTTCTAAATTGCATGGCTTCAGTTTCCCCCTTCAGGTACCTTGTGGCACCGTCAAGGATAATATAGAGCCCCTGTCCACCGGCGTCAACCACACCGGCATCCTTTAATACCTTCAGCAAGGAGGGTGTATTTGCAACAGAATCACCGGCGGCGTTAACCGCCTCGTCCATAATGGAAATAAGTTCATCAATACCATTTAAAGATTTGGCCTTGGTGGCTTTGGCAATATCCTTGATAACGGTAAGAATAGTGCCTTCGACCGGGTTGGATACTCCCTTGTAGGCTGCTTTCGAGGCCTGTTCAAAACTTTTTGATATACAGGCACCATCGAGATTTTCTACGTTTTCAAGCTCCTTTGACATCCCGGAAAGAATCTGGGAGAGTATAACGCCACTGTTTCCCCGGGCGCCCATAAGAGCTCCCTTTGACATGGACCTGGCAACCTTTCCGACGCTGTTAGTATCGCCTTCCTTAATTTCATCCAGGGCTGAATGCATGGTCAGGAGCATGTTTGTGCCTGTATCTCCATCGGGAACGGGAAAAACATTGAGGGCATTGACTTCATCAACGCTTTTTTCAAGCCAGTTAGTGGCTACGGTAAACATTTCTCGAAAGTCTTTACCGTTAATCGTCTTTGTTTGTTGCATATTTATAAATCCTTGCGATGAATCGAAGCTTTATGATAAAGTGTTGATGTTAGAGTCGCTTGAGATGCGGGCATTCTACACCAAATCAACCCATCCGTCAAAGGAGTATTATAATAGCATGAAGTGTGATTTTTGTGGCAAGAACGTTCAATTCGGGTCGAATGTATCTCACTCGAATCGTCATACCAACCGCAAATGGTCTGCCAATGTGCACCCGGCAAAAATGATGGTAGATGGCAAGGCTGTAAGGATGAAACTGTGCACTCGTTGTCGAAGGAGCCAGCGCAGGATGAGCAGCACGGCAAAATAGACAATTAACCGAGATTATTCTTCAGGACAGCCCGGGCTTTTTCAAGTGCCCGGGTTACTTGTTTTGTCGCCGTGCCACCTGGCAAGTCTCGTGCCTCGACGGACGAAGATGCGTTAATATTTAATACGCCCTCTTCAAAGCAGTCTGAAAAATTAAGGTATTCATCAAGACTTAAATCTTCAAGCTGTTTATTGTTGCCGGCAGCATAATTAACCAGCTTTCCAGTAATCCGGTGGGCTTCTCTGAAGCTCAGGCCCTTGTTAACCAGATAGTCGGCAATATCTGTTGCCAGTGTATAATTTAATGTAGCCGCAAGGGCCATTCTTTCCCGGTTCACCTTCATGGTTTCAACCATGCCTGCAAAAACGTTCAGGCTCATAAGCAGGGTATCAATGCAATCAAATAGCCCCTCCTTATCTTCCTGCAGGTCCCGATTGTAGCTTAAAGGGAGGGCTTTCATGGTTGTCAGGGCTGCAATAAGGTGCCCGTAAACCCGGCCGGTTTTACCCCTGGCAAGCTCGGCTACATCCGGGTTTTTCTTCTGGGGCATAATACTGGAACCGGTGGAGTAAGCCTCATCGAGTTCGATAAAAGAGTACTCAGGCGTAGACCATATGATAATCTCTTCTGCCAGCCTTGATAAATGCATCATTATGATGCTGCCAAGTGCATTGAATTCAATAACAAAGTCGCGGTCACAAACTGCATCCAGTGAATTGTTGCTTAATTTGCCAAAACCAAGTGTCTGGGCTACATATTCACGGTCGATATTAAAGCCGGTGCCAGCCAGAGCTCCGCTCCCCAGGGGCATAACATCTGTGCGTTTCAGGCAGTCATTGGCCCTTTCCCTGTCCCTTTCAAGCATTTCAAAGTAGGCAAGCATGTGATGAGCAAAAAGCACCGGTTGTGCATGTTGCAGGTGGGTGCAGCCCGGCATGATGACTTCTATGTTTTCTTCGGCTTTTTTGACCAGTGCCGCTTGAAGATTCGTTATGGCTCTGGATGTTTCGGCAATGCGCTCCTTCATAAACATACGCAGGTCAAGGGCAATCTGGTCGTTCCTCGAACGGCCGGTATGCAGTTTACCGGCAACATCTCCTGTTAATTCAAACAGGCGGGACTCTATAGCCATATGAATATCTTCGAGTTCGGTTTTATATTCAAAACGGCCTTCATCCAGTTCAGTTTTTATAGCAAGCAGTCCGTTTTCAATTTCTCTTGCTTCTTTTTTGGATATGATTCCCTGCTTTGCAAGCATGCGTGCATGGGCGATGCTCCCCTGAATATCTTCAGGGTAAAGGCGGTAATCAAAAGGCAGGGATGACGTGTAGTGTATTACCATCTCTTCGGGAGGTTTGGAAAAACGGCTGCGAATATGGCTCATAATTAACCCTCTTCTTTTTGCAGTTGGGACTGTGTCTTTAATGGCAGGCCCCAGATGTGTATAAATCCGGGTGCAGCTGCCTGGTCAAAAAGATCTCCTTTATCATAGGTGGCCAGCGAATGGGAATAGATAGAATAGGGTGATTTCCGGCCAACAACAATGCAGTTGCCTTTGTGCAGCTTGAGCCGAACCGTCCCGGTCACAAATCGTTGGGTGCTTTCTACATAAGCCGCCAAATCCTGGCGGTGAGCTGAAAACCACAAACCATTATAAACAAGGTCTGCATATTCCTGGGACAATTTTTGCTTGAAGTTCATTTGCATCTTGGAAAGCACCAATGATTCCAGGCCAAGATGGGCTTTAAGCAGGGTTATGGCAGCCGGGGCTTCGTAAATCTCGCGTGATTTTATTCCCACCAGGCGGTTTTCAATCATGTCGATTCTTCCAATGCCGTGTTTACCGGCCAGCTGGTTTAGCATTTGTATCATTGCCAGCCCGTCGTAATTTTGCCCGTCAAACGAAACAGGTAAGCCTTTGTCAAAGCCGATTTCTATATATTCTGGGTTTTCAGGGGCCTGTTCAATGGACCTGGTCATTTCATAGGCATCTTCCAGTGGTTCGTTCCAGGGATCTTCAAGAATACCGCATTCGATAGACCTGCCCCAGATATTGGCGTCAATGGAATAAGGTGTTTCAACGGTAACCGGAACCGGAATGTTGTGCTTTAACGCATAATTTATGGTTTCTTCACGTGTCATTCCCCATTCCCGGGCCGGCGCAATTGACTTCAGCTCCGGAGCCAGTGAAGCAGTGGAAACTTCAAAGCGCACCTGGTCGTTTCCTTTACCGGTGCAGCCATGAGCAATAGCTGAAGCACCCTCTTTGCGGGCTATGTCAACCATCAACTTGGCCATCAGTGGCCTTGAAAGGGCTGTTGCCAGAGGATACTCGAATTCATAGTAGGCATTGGCTTTGAGGGCAGGAAAAATATATTCATCAACAAAATCGTTTTTTGCATCGATAACTTCACATTTTATCGCACCGGCTTTAAGCGCTTTATCTTTAACCTGGGTAAAATCCTTTTCATTGCCGACGTCGATGGTAACTGCGATTACATCCATGTCATATTTCTCGTCCAGCCATTTTATGGCAGCAGACGTATCCAGCCCGCCGCTGTAGGCCAAAACCACTTTACTTCTCATATTTTCCTCCAAAGCTTAAACTAATAATATTATAGACCTTTCTCTATTTTAGAAATCAACCAAAATGTTTTACTAAAAAGCCGCTGATGACCTCTCTTAATTGTTGATATTCCCAGGAATAATGGTGCCCCGGTGCACCGATATACAACAGGATATCGCCCGGGTGTTCCTGATAAATACCAAAAAGCGCTTCAAGGTTTGCCCGGAATATAGTGTAAACATCTCCCTGGCTGAAGGAATCCGGAATAACCCCATTATGCCTTAAAACAAGAGAGCGCTCAAGATCTTTGGTGGGCTGTATAACAGGCGGGCCGGTTTGTATGGCATACACTCTCGGGTTGTCCTGCAGGCGGCGGATAGTTTCCTCCACAATGTTTGAGCCATTGCTTTCCCCGGTAATAAGTACCCGGGTTTCCGGAAAGTGGCGGGTTAGAAATTCAACTCGCACAGCCAGCTCTCTGGATTTGAAAGGGTGAACCCCAAAAAAAACAGCAGATTCTGAAAGCCTCCCTTCAATTCCTCGGGGTGAACGCTGATAATCAAATACAAGTACGTTATAATCCATATCTGCCAGGGTTTCAGTAATTCCATTCATTACCGAAAGCCATCCGGGTGAATTTACTACGGAATCCCATCCGAATCCACCGGGGTTGAAAATAATTACAATGTCGGCGCCCTCACATTCCAGGTAAGAGCCCATAAGCTGAGCGGCGAACTCATCTGTCAGTATAGAATTTTGGCCGAAAAGTTTGCCGGCCTGTTTAAAAGCATCGGAGGCTACATTTTCGGGCACGGATTTAATATCTTCGGTAGAAATATAATCATCCTGTTCTCCCTTTAGAAAAAGGCGGGAGGGCTCTACCGGGCTGGGTGCAGCAAGTACTCCAAGCAAGCTAAGTGCTACGAATGCACAAACAAAAATATTAAGTTTGTGAACATCGGAAGGCATTTAAAATTCTTTAAAAACCTTGCCAAGGATTCCTGTAGCTTCTGATATTTCATCTGGCGTGGTTATTAATGAAGGCATAAATCTTATCGCGTTGGGTTTCAGCCGGTTGACCAAAAGGCCGTTATAAAGGCATTGTAGAGTGATTTCGTCGGCATAATCATGTTCAAATTCAATGGCCTGCAGTAAACCCATTCCCCGTAAACCGGTAATGAAGCCAAACCGTTTATTTAGGCCAGAAAGCTCATTATGAAGCTGTTTGCCTGCTTTTAATGCGTTTTGGGTCAAATTGTTTTCAATAATGTATGAAATAACGGAATGAGCAGCGGCACATGCCACCGGGTTGCCGCCAAAGGTTGAACCGTGTTCACCGATTGCAAACACGGAAGCATCGTTCTTGGCTGCGATTGCGCCAACCGGAAGGCCTCCCCCCATGCCTTTGGCAAGAGTAATTATATCGGGTTCGATGTCATAGTGTTCGTAGGCAAAAAACTTGCCGGTGCGCCCTATGCCGGTTTGTATCTCATCCAAAATTAAGAGGATGCCCTTTTGCTTGCACCAGGCGCTTACATTTAAGAGATAGTCCCGCCGGGCAACATTAACACCGCCTTCCCCCTGAATGGGTTCAAGCATAACCGCACATGTTTTTTCGGTTGTTGCTTCTACGAGCGCAGAGAAATTATTAAACTCAACATTTACAAACCCGGCTGGAATCGGGGTGTATGGCTCCTGGTGCTTGGTCTGACCTGAAGCCGAAACCATGGCAAGCGTTCTTCCATGAAAGGAGCCGGTGGCAGTTATAACTTCATAGGCACCGTTCAGGTGCTTTCGGCCATAGCGGCGGGCGAGTTTGACAGCCCCTTCAGTTGCTTCAGTGCCGCTGTTGCAGCAAAAGACCTTATCCATGCAACTGTTTTCAACCAGCAATTTGGCGAGTTGCAATTGCGGTATGGTGTAGTAGCTGTTGGAAGTATGAATAAGTTTATTCACCTGGTCGGTAACGGCATCAACAATGGCTGGATGGCAGTGGCCCAGCGAATTGACGGCCCACCCGGAAACAAAATCCAGGTATTTGTTACCTTTATCATCCAGGACAATATTGCCTTTACCCTGCACCAGGGTAACAGGAAAACGCTTGAATGTGGGCATGTAATATTCTTTTTCAATCTCAGTCCAGTCGCTCATCATAAATTCCTTTCTATGGCTTGATAATGGTGCCGGTATTGCCGTGTTTTATTTCGTTTAAAATGCAATGCTCTATACTGCCGTTAATTATGGAACAGGTAGTCACCCTGTTTGAGGTGGCTTCGATGCAGGCTTTAAGTTTGGGTATCATGCCTCCATGGGCAACACCGCTGTCAAGCAGTTCAAGGGCTTGAGGTGTTGATACAGCAGGTAAAAAGTTGTTTTTGTCATCGTAAATACCGGTTACGTCGGTTAGAAATATGAGCTGTTTGACGTTTAACGCACGGGCAATAGCCCCGGCTACCGCATCGCCGTTTATATTAAGAAGAGCACGTTCGTTATCAAGCCTTTCAAAAGCATTCAAGCTGACCGGGGAAATAACGGGCACGAAACCTCCGCTCAGAATCGCGCTTATTGGTTCAGGGTTAACCTTGACAGCAGCTCCAATATAACCTCTGGTCCGCTCTTTAATTTTTCCCTGGATTAAAGCACCATCGATTCCACTAATGCCAATAGCTTTGCCTCCGGCAATAATAATGGTTGCTACTATCTCTTTGTTAACCAGCCCTGCAAGAACAGCAGTCACCATTTCCAGGGAGGCCTCATCGGTAATGCGTTCACCTTCGTAAAAAGAAGTGGTATGGTTCTGGCGGTTAAGCCATTCGGTGACAAGGTTGGCTCCACCATGAACAATAATCAAAGGCTGGCCAAGCTTTTGTAATTTTACAATGTCGGTTATTACTGAATCCCGGCTGTTATAAATTGAGCCACCGATTTTTATGACTATGGCATCTTTAAAAATATGATCCAAGGTAATTACCTCTTAAGTGGTATATTCGCTGTTAATAGTGACATACTCTTCAGAAAGGTCGCAACCCCAGGCTGTAGCCATGGAATTTCCAATGTTTAAATCGAGTTCAATTGTGACTTCACTCTGCATCATGGCGCTTCTTACCCTGTTTAAATCAAATTCAAGTATGTTGCCGTTTTTCCATAAAGGGATACCGCCGATTTTTAAGCTGGTTATATTTTCATCCATCCGGGCTCTACTCCTGCCGGCGGCTGAAATAATACGCCCCCAATTGGGATCAGCTCCATGTATGGCTGATTTTACCAGGTTTGACCCTGCAATGGTTTTAGCGGCCATTCTGGCGTCTTTCAGGTTGAAGGCACCGGATACGCTTACGGTAATCAGCCGGGTTGCACCTTCTCCATCGCTGGCAACACATTTAGCCAGGAACACACAGGCGCGCATGAGCGCTTCTTTAAATAACCGGTAATCCATTGAACCCTTTTTAATAACCCTGTTGCCGGCCATTCCGTTTGCCATTACCATAAGGGTGTCGTTTGTACTGGTGTCTCCATCAACCGTTATCATGTTAAATGAATTGCAACCCGCGTTAGCCAGGCTGGACTTGAGTGCATCATCTTCTATACTGGCATCTGTAGTAATAAAGCAGAGTGTTGTGGCCATATCGGGTGCGATCATGCCGGCACCTTTGGCTGCACCGGCAATTGTATAGCTGCCGGCGCTACTTTCTACTTTGACAGCTATTTCCTTGGGCCTTGTATCGGTAGTCATGATGGCCCGGGCAAACAAATGCCCGCCATTATCATCAAGCTTTATATCAAGGAGTGTTTTTTCAACAGTATTGACAGGTATTCGTTTGCCAATAACCCCCGTGCTCATTGAAAGGACTTCATCTGGCTTGAGGTCAAATTTGGTTGAAACAATCTCTGTCAGTTTATAAGCATCAAGAAGGCCGCTTTCGCCGGTGCAAGCGTTGGCAATACCACTGTTTACAACCAGGGCGCGTATACAGGGAGAAGGAAGGCGCTTCTGGCATAAAAGAACAGGAGCGGCTTTAACTTTGTTGGTGGTGTAAATGGCACGGGTAGTGCAAGGGGCGGAAGAATAGAGTATGGCAGTGTCAAGCTTATAAGGAGAGTGTTTGTTTATACCGGCAAAAGAAGCTCCTGCACTGAACCCTTTTGGTGAAGTGATGCTGCCCTGATTAATTATTTTTAAACTATCTGACATGAACTAAAAATATAACACAACAGGCACAAGAGAACAAAGAAATTGCCCCGGTTAAGGCGCTTGTTAACTATTTATACAGGTTGGCTGCCGGGCCTGGAAGATTGGCTGGATTTACCCTGGTAGCGTCTCTTCCAGCCGAGAATTGCCAGAAATTCTCCGACAGCTACATCACTGGCACCATCGGCCAGGGGGACGCTTGTATGAATACGGTAACGGTTTTTTCTGCCGCTTTTGACTTTTGTAATATAGCCTTCATTTTGAAGATCGTTGATTATCTTGTGGGCAGTGCGTTCAGTGATGCCAACTATGTCACCAATTTCCCTGGCGGTACTTTTTGGTTTTTTGGCGATGGTCGCAAGGACCAGTCCGTGGTTGGTAAAAAAGGACCATTCTGTCATATTATTTCACCGCAAAAAACTTTTTACATAAATCATATTCATTCCGGGCGGCTGTTGAGGTCCAGGCCTCTGATGCCAGTAGTATTCATGAATTAAAATTACTTTAACAATCGCACTTAACCGGGCGAATTTAATATTGCACTAATACTCAGGCAATGTCAAGAGCTTTCGGGCTTCGATTGGTACGTATAAAATACCTTAATATTCTTGACATGAATATATGTGTGCAATACACTAATTATGGGAGTAAAGTTCCCGGAGTGTATATCATTAGTTTAATGCACATTATGTATAAATATAAGGGTTAAAATTCAGTGGAGGTAAATAAATGAAAATTGTATATGGTACCGATGTAGAAGATAAAAAAGGAAACAAAGTCGGCCAGGTAAACCATGTAATTAGGGACACATGGACCGGTGCCGTAAGAAAATTTGGGGTGTGGCAGGATAGCGACAACAAAGCAGTTATGTTTTCACCCGACGATATAGAAAATATAACAGAGGAAAAAATCGTACTCGGCCTGGATCTGGAAAGCAAGGAATAAATAATCCAATTGCCCTCCTCAAGCAATCACTTAACATAAAAAGTTTCTTTTTCGCTAATTTACCTCAGCCATTCGTTTGGGCATGGGTGAAATAGCAAAGCTTGCCTAAAAGGCAGCAATTTTGATAGACTTAAAGCCGTTGTGGGCCGTTAGCTCAGTTGGGAGAGCACCTGACTTTTAATCAGGGTGTCACAGGTTCGAGACCTGTACGGCCTATTCTCCAACCTCCATTACACATCTTTTATCATTATTTCTTAAATCTCGCAGCCAGAGCACATCCAAAAGAACA
>PUOQ01000062.1 GCA_003552785.1 Dehalococcoidia bacterium | reverse complement strand
GGGGCTTTTAGCTTGCTGATAAACTTCTCTGCGTCAAAACGGGCATTCCTGATCATGCGCCAGGCCAGGTTGACAATCCTTACCCGGTAACCGTTCTTTTCCAGGTATTCTGCGATGCTGGAAAGCCCAACCGGGTACATCTCAAAAACGGGCGTAGTAAGAACAAGGTCGCTCACCGGCCCGTAAAGCTGTGGAACTTTGCGAAAGTCATAAACGTGGGGCGGGTGAAGCAGGATGAGATCAGTTTTCGGCATAACTATACTTCCTTTGGCTTTGGTTTACATAAGAAATAAATAAAGGTTATTGAGGCGGACTCGGGAAAGTAATATTTCTTTTCTTAAGATGGATATATGGATTTGGCCTTTTAACTATAATAAATGAAATTATAGCTTTTAGATTGCCCGATGGCAATTTAGCGTAATAGTTCAGTTACATATTGGACTTTAGGGGCATTCAAAAATTTTAAACGCCTTACCCGGACCCGTTGATAAACAGCTGTTTTAAAGTTGTTGCCGGCTGGAAAAATATTAATCTAAAATTTTAAATTATCAGGTTTGAATTTGACATTTGTTTAATTAAAGTTTAGCATGGCCCGAAAAGGACAGCCCCGCCACACTAATATTCAATTTATGCCCCACTGCTTTTTAAAGAGCAAAGTCACCGCATGGCATCGCAACACAAAAATACTTTTTAAATGGAGGAATTTTGCTCAGTATTTCAAAACCTGTAATCGATTCACACACCAAAGACTCGGTTGAAAAAGTCCTTTCTTCCGGAAGGCTCTCTCAGGGAAAAATTGTTAGAGAATTTGAAGAAGCTTTTGCTGCTTATATCGGAACCCATTATGCCATAACCACCAGCAGTGGCACGGCTGCGATTGAACTGGCATTGCATGCTCATGGTATTGGTGCCGGAGATGAAGTTATCACCACACCTTTCAGCTTTATTTCGACCTCGAATGCGATTAAAAATTGCAATGCAATTCCAGTTTTTGTCGATGTTGCTTCGGCAAGCCTCACCATAGATCCATCAAAAATAGAAGCCCGGATCACACCTAAAACCAAAGCATTGCTGGGGGTCCACCTTTATGGGCAGACTTTTGATGTGAGGCGCATACTCGAAATCTGTGCTCGCAATGGGATTATTATGATAGAGGATGCATGCCAGGCACATGGAGCTGAATTTTTTGGAGGCAAGGCCGGTTCCTTTGGCACCGGCTGTTTTTCTTTTTATCCAACCAAAAATATGACTACGGGCGAAGGGGGTATGATTACTACCAGCGATGAAATTATTGCCCAAAGGTGTCGCTCAATTGCCAACCATGGTCAGGGGCAGCCGAAGCAAATGTCAGTTCCGGGTCATAATTTTAGAATGGATGAAATCAGGGCTGCTATTGGTTTGGCCCAGCTTAAAAGACTCGATGAGTTTAACCAAAAAAGGATTAACAATGCCCACATTCTCAATATGGCTGTGCATAACATACGCGGGCTGGTTGCACCCAGGCAGTTTCCTGGCAGAAAGCACGTTTATAACCAGTTTACAATGCAGGTTAAAAAGGAATATAAACTTACCAGGGATGAATTGAAAAGCCATCTAGAAAACAGGGATATAGGTACTGCCATCTATTATCCACAGCCAATACACCACCAGGATTATTATAAAAACCTCGGTTACAGAGATAGTTTTCCGGTGGCCGAACAGGCAGCCAAAGAAGTTATCAGTTTGCCGGTTCATCCTTCACTGACCCCGGATGATATGAAAAAAATTGTGAAAGCTTTGAGAGATGCTTGATTACGTTGGGTGTGGGGAAGTTGTCATCGGCGCAGGTTCAGTTATTGAATCAGGCGTACAGCTCGGCCACCGGACTGGTGGCAAGCTCAGGATAGGTAAAAATGCCTTCATACGGAGCGGAAGTGTTATTTATTCGGATGCAACCATAGGAGATAACTTTCGAAGCGGGCACAACATTCTCATACGAGAAGACACTTCTATTGGGGATGATGTTCTTGTTGGCACCAATAGTGTTGTAGACGGCAATTGCGTTATAGGAAACGATGTTTGCATGCAGACAAGTGTTTATATAGCCGCTCATACTACTATTGAAGACAAAGTATTCATGGGCCCATGCTGCGTGACTACCAACGACAGGTATATGCAGCAGGGTTCAACGCTTAAAGGCTCTTTGATTAAGAAGGAGGCAAGAATAGGGGCAAATGCGGTTATTCTGCCGGAGCTGGTCATTGGGCCGAATGCCGTAATCGGGGCTGGCAGTGTAGTAACTAAAAATGTTGAGGGGGATCAAGCAGTATTTGGCAATCCTGCAAGAGTAAGCACGGGAAAGTCTGCTGTTAATTTATAGCCTCGGCAAGAAGGCGATTCAGGAGAGAATCGAGAGGCGGGATATTCCTATTGGCCTTTTTGGCCTTGGTAGAGTTGGCTTGCCATTGGCTGCTACCCTGGCGGAACAAGGTTTCAGTGTAATCGGGGTTGATATCAATCAGGGCCTCGTTGATGATATAAATGCAGGCAAAAATCCCTATGATGATGAATCCGGGCTTGCCGGGCTGGTTAAAAAAGTTGTCACCTCCGGCAAGCTAAAAGCCACTACCTGCGCCGGTGATTCCTCTTTGTGTGAAGTGTTTATAATTGCTGTACCCACCCTCGTTTACCACCAGGTGCCTGAAATAAAGGCCGTTGAAAGCGTTGCCCGCAATTTGAGCCGTTGCATTAAAAAAGGCCATTGCGTTGTTTTACAGAGCACGGTACCGCCCGGAACAACGGAAAAAGTCCTGGGAAAGATTATCAGCAATAATACACACCTGAGGCCGGGTGTAGATTTTGGCCTTGCATATTCACCTGAGCGCACCCAGTCGCCGCATATTATCAGAGACCTGCAAATTTACCCCAAAATTGTAGGGGCATTAGATGACAGGAGCGCTTTTTTAATTTCGGAATTATATTCTACTTTTGCTCCTTCAATTATTCGAATGTCGAGCATAATTGCAGCGGAGATGAGCAAGGTGATAGAAAACACCTATCGGGATGTTAACATTGCCTTTGCGAATGAACTGGCTCTTATCTGCCGGCTTTTTGGAATCGATGCCAGGGAAGTCATAGCTGCTTCTAACTCGCAACCTTATTGCCAGATACTGGAACCCGGGCTTGTCGGCGGCCACTGTATACCCATGGACCCATATTACATTATTAACGAGGTTAAAAAACGTGGTTCTACACCTTGCCTGATTGAAACTGCCCGTGGCATTAATGAAAGCATTTATGAAAAAGTTGTAAATATGCTAGATGCCGGCTTAAAAAACATCACCATACTCGGCCTGAGCTTTAAGCCGGATATCAAATCTTTTAATACATCCCATACCCTGACTCTTTTAAATCAACTTCAACGCAGGGGTTATGAAGTTACCATTCATGACCCTTTTCTGGATGCAACGAACTACAGTTTTAAGACTGAAAGAAACCTGTATCAAGCAATAACAGGGGCAGATTGCATTATTCTTTCGACGGCACACAGCGTATATAAGAAAATTGACATAAAACAGATAAAAAGAATTATGACCGGCAACCTGGTTGTAGACATAAGAAGTGTACTAAAACCGGAAACAGTCAGGGGGGCAGGGCTTAGATATATGGGCCTGGGTTATGCTTAGGATGATAAAAACAGCTGTGATAGGCGTTGGTGTGATGGGCCAGCATCATGTGAGGGTATATAAACAATTGGGATGTGAAATCACAGGTGTTGTTGATGCCAGTATTGAACGTGCCCGTTATATTGGAGAAAAGTATCATGTCCCATACTGCACGGAATATGAAAAACTGCTGGGAAAGGTGGAGGCTGTAACTATAGCTACGCCTACTGGTTTGCATAACAGTATAGCCCTTGATTTCTTGGCCCGTGGTGTTCATTGCCTGGTGGAAAAACCCATTGCCCTGGATGTTGGGCAAGCCAGGGAACTGATAACAGCTGCCAGGGGCAGTGGGGCGAAGCTAATGGTAGGGCACATAGAACGTTTCAATCCTGCAGTGCAGAAATTAAAACGATTGATAAAGCAGGGCGTTCTTGGAAAGATAATGCTGGTTTCTACCCGGAGAGTCGGTCCAATGGATGCAAGGGTTGGTGACGTAGGCATAATTGCCGACAGCGCAACGCATGATATTGATGTCGTGCGGTATTTATTTGGCGAAGAGCCGGAAACTGTTTATGCCAGAGTCGGGCGCTTTCGGCACTCAAAAGAAGATCATGCCTTAATAACACTCGGGTTTTTGGATTCTGCAGCTTCTATCGAGGTCAACTGGTTTACCCCTCACAAGGTGCGCAACCTGGTAATCACCGGCACCAGGGCTATAGCTTACTTAGATTATATGAAGCAAAATTTATCGGTTCACAGTTCAAGCAGCGATACTGTTTATAGCATTGATAAATCTGAACCTTTAAAGGAGCAGCTGGAACATTTTCTTGGTTGTATTTTGAATTGTTCGGAGCCACTGGTAGACGGGACCGAAGGCATGAAAAATTTACGCATCGCCAATGAAGCAACCAGGGCAGCCAGCTGCAATGTATAAGGGGAATAGAGTTGCGGTAGTTGTACCGGCTTATAATGAAGAACTTTTTATAGAAAAAGTATTGAAAAACATACCAGAATTTGTAGACAGGGTGTTTGTTGTTGATGATGCAAGTAGTGATAATACTGGAAAAATAGTTGCCTTAATGGCTTTTGGCAATAGAAAAGTCAAGGTGGTTAATTTGTTAATCAACTCCGGGGTGGGTAATGCGGTTGCCCTTGGCCACGGGCTGGCTATAAAAGAAAATATTGATATTTTAGCTGTGATGGCAGGCGATGATCAGATGGACCCCCAAAATCTTAAATTTTTGCTTGAGCCCATAACAACCGGCATGGCAGATTACACTAAAGGAGACCGGGTGTCACTTAGAGAGCATACTGCCGGAATGCCCGGGTTCAGGAGGTTCGGTACTCGTTTACTTACAATATTAACGCGGATATCTTCTGGAAACTGGAGTATACGCGATCCGCAGAATGGGTATACAGCAATTAATTACAGGGCGCTGAAAAAGCTGGAGCTAACCCCTCTTTATGAAGGTTACGGTTACTGCAATGATATTCTGGTAAAACTGTCTGCTTTTAAATTCAATATTTTAAACGTGCCGATGCCGGCCCGGTATGGAACCGAGCGGTCCGGGATTAAGTACCACTATTATATTCCCAGGGTTTCGTGGTTGCTGGTAAAGCTTTATTTTTGGAGGTTGCGTTTGGAGAGTCAAGCATAAAGTTATTGATCGATATCGGGCATCCGGCTCACGTGCATTTCTATAAGCATTTTATTTATTTAATGAATGCCAGGGGGCATGAGGTTTTAGTTACAGCCAGAAAAAAAGATAATGCCACAAAACTGCTTGAAGCTTACTCAATTGATCACATCGTTGTTGGCAAAGCATCAGAATCAAAGCTGGGCCTGATTAAAGAATGGATAAGGCGCGACATTGACATATACTCCATCGCAAAAAACTTTAAGCCTGATATTTTCACCGGAATAAACAATCCCTGCATGGCTCACATAGCAAAAATTACCGGCTCCAAATCAATTATATTTAATGACACCGAGCACACCGGATTAACCGGCTGGATTACAGGCTGTTTTGCAGACCTGGTCTGCACCCCTTCTTCATTCCTCAAGGATTTGGGCGAAAAACAGCAAAAATATAACGGGTATCATGAGCTTGCCTACCTTCATGAAGAATTTTTCAAGCCCAAACCTTGTGTAATAGAAGAAGAGGGCCTCAAGGTCGGTGACATATTTTTTATCGTCAGATTTGTTTCCTGGGAGGCCGGCCATGATTATGGCCAGCGGGGCTTTGATCCAGCGGGGAAGCTTGAGCTGATAAGGCAATTGAAGAGTTACGGGGAGGTTGTCATATCTTCTGAAGGGCCCCTCCCGGAAGAGTTTAAAAAACAGTGTATAACCGTACCTGTTGAAAACATTCACAGTTTTCTTTATTACGCTTCTCTATACGTTGGAGAGGGGGCTACCATGGCCTCCGAATGCTGTGCCCTGGGGACTCCTGCCATATACGTAAACACTTTAACTGCCGGCGTGTTACAAGAGCAGGAGCACCGCTACGGGCTTGTGTTTAGTTATGCAGACCCCGAGAATGCCATGACGGGCGCGCTGAAAAAAGTAACTGAACTAATGCAGTGTAATAAACTGAAGGATGAATGGAGGCAAAAAGCAAAGCTGATGCTTGAGGAGAAAATTAACGTTACCCGCTTCATGGTTAAACTGGTAGAAGATTATTATGCAGATCTGGCAAATAATTAAGGGGTGAATAAGAAAAAATGCCTGCAAATATTTATTTTATCACTATGCATTGCCCTCACCTGGTAAGCAGCTAGTGTTTTCTTTCCTTGCAGGCCATATTTTGTATCCTATTGGGGATTTAGTCGCAGGTACCAGATTAATTAAGTATTACAATTTCCTGCAGGAATCACAGTGGTGGCAGGAGGAGAAGCTGAGAAGATGGCAGGATGATAAGCTGGCTTTATTAATCAGGCATGCGTATGCAAACGTGCCATACTATAAACACCTGTTTGACCGTTGTGGTATTGACCCGGAAAGTATTAAAGAGTCAAGTGATTTAAAAAGAATCCCTGTATTAACCAAAGATATTATAAGAAACAATTTCAATGATCTGGTTTCACTTGATGTAAGTAAAAGAAAACCCAGGCTTGCCTGTACTTCGGGCTCTACCGGAGCTCCGCTGAAGTACTACACCGATATGCACGCTTACTCTGTGGGGTGGGCATCGACGTTCAGGGCATGGGGTTGGGGGGATTACAACCTGGGTGATAAGCGTGTTACTTTTGGTGGCGGGGCCTTGACCTCAAAGAGCAGCAACCCCCTCAAGCAGTTAATGAGAGATAAACTGGAAAGAAACCTCAAAATATCAGCTGTATTTATGAATGATGAATCACTTGGCAATCACGTAAAACAGATTAACAGGCACAAACCTTCGTTTATCAGGGGGTATGCTTCATCGCTATACGAACTGGCCTTATTTATAAAGAAGAAAGGTATAAAAATTGCCAGGCCCAAAGCTGTACTTAGTACAGCTGAGATGTTATTACCCGGGCAAAGGGAGATGATTGAAGAGCAGCTTCAAGGTGAGGTATTTGATAATTGGGGTTGCAATGATGGAGGGGGCAATGCATGCGAATGCAGGGAGCATTCCGGCTTGCATGTTGCCGTGGAGCGCTCTGTAGTTGAAATATCCGAAAATTCTGGCCCTGCAAATTCAGGCGAGGTGTTATTGACTGATCTGCACAATTATTCAATGCCTTTTATACGTTATGCAAATGAAGATATGGGGAGATACGTTCCTCAAAAATGTTTATGTGGGCGTAATCTGCCAAGGCTTGACAATTTTCAGGGGCGCAGTATTGATTTTTTGGTTACCGCTGAAGGGCAAAAAGTGCACGGGGCCTTCTTTTCCCGGCTGTTTTTAAATTTGAAGAGCTTCACCCACTTTCAGGTCAGTCAGGTACTTATTGACCAATGGATAGTAAAGTTAATTCCTTCAGCTTTTGCTGTTAATTCTCTTTTGATAAAAGAAATAGAGCTGGTTCGAACAATCATTTATCAAAGGACAAGAGAAACAAAGCTGGAAATCGAAATAGTGGATTCAATCCCTGCAGGCAAATCGGGTAAGTGGAAATTCATTGCAAATGAATATGAAGGCTTGTCATGAATGAAAACATGCCAACCGTTATGGCTGTGGGCGACATAATGCTTGGAGACTCTCCGGCGTGCCCCGGGCATGGAACAGGTTCTAAAATAAAAAAATACGGCCCCGGCTTTCCCTTTTTATATGTGAAAGATGTTCTGGCAGATGGTGATCTTGTTATTGGAAATTTGGAAGCGGTGCTTTCCGGCAATAGCGTTAATAAAAACAAGCTGAAAAGTCATCAGTTCAGGTGCCACCCGGAAGCCGCACGGGGGTTGAACCGGGCCGGGTTTAATGTAATAACCCTGGCAAACAACCATTGTTATGACCACGGGCAGAAGGCTTTACTTGAAACCATCCTGGCTTTAAATGCAAATCATATAGACGTGGCTGGAGAGGGTAAAACAGTATTTGGAGCAAAAAAGCCGCTTTATAAAATAATCAAGGGTATAAAAATTGCATTGTTTTCTTTCTGTATAGTTCCCGGCCAAATTGGCGGTAATCCGGTTTGTAATCCCGGTGATATACAGCTTGCCTTAAAAGAATGTGAAGGGGACTGTCATTTTAAAGTGGTAAGTATTCACTGGGGAGACGAATATATCGGCAGGCCGTCCCCGGGGCAAATTGAGTTGGGCCGAAGAATTATTGATAGCGGTGCAAACCTTGTGATAGGGCACCATCCGCATGTGATACAGGGTATAGAAGAATACAATAAGGGAATAATCGCCTACAGTTTGGGTAATTTTGTGTCCGATATGGAGCTTCCGAGTACAAAACAAAGCATGATTCTCAAACTTGGCATTGATAAAGCGGGCATTAACAGCTGGGAAACACTGCCCGTCAAAATAAATAAAAACTTCCAGCCGTTTCTTGGAGTAGACAGGTGCAATAATTCTTTTATTCTGGATAATTACCGCAATCCAAATTACAGGCGAAGTTATAATTTTGAGCTTGCGTTTTTGCGGCAAAGGGCCAGGGTGCTCCAAAAGTGCAATTTTGCAAGGAACCTGTTTCGAATTCACCCCAAATATTCATGGTCTCTTATGGGCGGGTATTTAAGTAGAAAGCTGAGGCTTTTTTCATGACCGTTCTGGTCAAAATGAAGCTCGGTCAGGGTAAAGTATATTCCAAAATAAAGCCTATAGCCGAACTAAGGTATATTAATCATATTTACATTGTAAGGGCAACACCCGGACCTTTTATACCAAAGGTGTCATATCATTGTCCGCCGCAATTTGTTTCTAAAAACAGCCTCATATCAGCAATTTACCAGTTTTATCTGGTTCTATTTTTGTCTATAACAAAGAAACCCTCCCTGATACATTCATTCCTGCTGTTTCCTCATGGCCTGCTTGCTTTTATCGCTGCAAAAATGACACGAAGAAAAGCAGGCATATCCCTGATTGCAGGCCGCGTCGAACTATTCATGATAAAACCCCGAACAGGAGTCCTGTTTGATAAAAGCCCTCCCTGGTACGGCCGGGTTTTTATAAAGCTCTTAAACAAATGCGACTACATCACGGTTACCGGCAGCGTAACGGGCAGAGCTTTGGTTTCATTCGGTATATGCCATAGAAAAATATTTAAACTTCATCAATTTATTTGCTCCGGGAATTTAGAAAATAAAAAGCCGCCAATTAAATTCGACTTGATTGCTGCGGGCCGCTTAACGCCCGTTAAACGCTTTGATATGTTGTTAAGAATCATTTCTCAGGTTAAATTACATTATCCCCACGTTAGGCTGGGTATATTGGGTTGCGGCGGCCAGAAAACACGTCTGACAAAACTGGCTGCAGCCCTCAAAATAGAAGACAATGTGGAATTTTTGGGCCACCAAAAAGATACCTCTAGATATTTTTCCCGGAGCAAGATATTTATACTCACTTCCGAGCGCGAAGGTTTTCCTGCAGTATTTGGCGAAGCGTTAGCATTTGGCCTGCCTTCGGTTGTATCCAATTGCGGGGATATACTGGACCATGCCGCAAGCGGCAATAATTGCTTTGTAATTGACTCACACCAGGGGGCCGGAGAATATGTCGAAAAGGTTCTGGAGCTTCTTGAAAATAGGAGTTTGCATAGAAGCATGTCTATTAAAGCAAAGAAGTCTGCAAAAGAGTTCGGCCTTTCAAATGTCACAAGAGACTGGGACGAAATTTTTAAAAGCATGCCTTCGAATTAAAGGTACAAGGGTTTAGCATTAAAATTATAGCCATAGCAAGCCTGGTTTCAATTGTTATCGCTTTGGTGACCGCCCACCTGAACCCCGCAACAGGTTATGAACTCGACATCTATGCATCCACCCCAATAATTACCTGGATTTTTTTGGGCATTGCAATGGCCGGGGGCGCCCTAATTATACTTAACCAGGTTTTTGCCGGCGGGCTTCAAATTACAAGAACCTGGCTGCATGGTTTTTTAATTATTTTACTTTCCCGCCTGGTGTTGCTCTGGATACCTTATATCAGGGGTTATCTGAACTGGGACGGGGATAATATCAGCCACTCAGGAATGATATCCGATGTCGTCGAAACGGGGTATCTGTACGGTGAAAATGCGTATCCGGCAGCTCATATTATAGCAGCACAGGTAGTCAGCGTAACCGGCTTGCCTTCAGGCACAGTTGCAAGCTTGAGCACCGGGTTGATGTCGGTGTTTTATATTGTTGCCATTCTTCTTCTTTCGCGTGAAGTTTTGCCCGGGCACAAGCAGCAGCTGATGTCATTGCTGCTGGCAGGATTCATCGTAGTTCTTGGCGGTTATAACGTATTTTTTATGCCCAATGGCTGGTCTATTCTCTTTTTGCCAATATTTTTTCTTCTGTACTTCAAGCGGGTTAAAAAGCGGGCGTATACTACCCCTTTTTTAATAGTACTCCTGCTTTACCCGTTTTTTCATCCCCTTTCAAGCCTGATGATTGTTTTTGCACTGCTATTTGTCATGATGGCCGGTGGTTTTATCCTGAAGTGGTTTAAAAAGAAAAGGCATATTCACCCGGCCAGTTTCGAAAAGGATAAGCTTGGCCGGCCGCTTCTGCCTGCTGTTTTGTTGCTGGTGATACTTCTCCCCTGGATCCTGTCGTTTGATGGGGTCAAATCAAACATTATCAGTATCTGGTCGCAGGTAACCTCGGGGGGACCCGGGGTCCTTAACGACATAAGTTCCACGCTGGAAAAAATAGAAACATCCACCTGGGAATCAATTTTACTTTACTTTAAACTCTATGGGGTTGCCTCGTTTTTTATATTGCTCTCGGTGGCGGGTTTAATTCTCCTGGTTAAACGTATGCATGCCGGTAAAAGTTATTTATCATCGGCACCCTTGTTCAGCATGGGTATTCTGCCGTTATTCTTTGGCTTTTTATATTTGTTATATCTGCTTGATTTTCCGGGCATGTCAAGCATTGGAGCGCCCCGGATGATTTCCTACCTGCAGGTGTTTGCACCTGTAATTGGTGGTTATGCCTTATTCGAAGCTGCCAGGGTTTTAGGGCGTAAACGGTTCAGCATGGTGTTAACAACGTTGGTGTTATTATGCGTTTCAATTCTGGGTATAAGAAGCCTCTACCCGTCTCCCTATGTTCTTAAGCCAAATGCCCAGATAACCAGAATGTCAATTGAAGGCGCAAGGTGGTTTATTGAAGAAAAGGACACTTTGTACAAAACCGGCTGCATCATCTCGCCCATGCATAGATTTGCTGATGGAATACTTGGCAAAAGTGCTGCATCCAGTCGTCTGGACCTGCAAAAAAGAAACATTTTCTACCTTGAAGACCGTTTCGGTTACGGGGGCAGTGCACTTCTGGGCGGGCAATGCAACACAAAGATGTATTTTAATATTACGGTCAAAGATAGAATTATTTACCATACGGTGTGGGATTCCGTTGCAAGGTTTAAGTTGGAAGATTTTAAAAAACTTGAAAGTGATAAAAGTGTCAAAAAAATTTACCAGAACAATGAATTCGGT
>PUOQ01000071.1 GCA_003552785.1 Dehalococcoidia bacterium | reverse complement strand
CCCAGCGTAGACTCATACTCGACATTCTTCATAACGAGAACAACCACCTGACGGCTGAGGCAATTTATGAGAAAATTAAAAAGCAGATAACCGGTGTAAACATATCTACTGTTTATCGCACGCTTGATTTACTGGAAAAACTCGGGCTCGTTTTTAAAAGTGAATATGAAAATGGGCATATTTACCACCATGTCGAAGAAGGCCAGCACCATCACCTGGTCTGTGATATATGCGGCCATACTCTGCAATGCAGCCATACCTTAATTCAATCTCTCGGTCAGAAGATTCGAAAACAATACGGTTTTGAAGCTGAACTCCACCACCTTGTTATTATCGGAACATGCTCCAAATGTTCTTCAGGTAAATAGGTCTATATTTATATACTTTTCAAATACCTGATGGCTGTGGGGAGCATAGTTGAATACATTCAACTGCTTATTTTTAGTGGTATAGATATAATCAGGATGTCTTTTATCTTAATGCATTCTTTTCTACCTTCTCGTTATATACTCAAAGATTTGAATTGTGGATAATGTATAACCGATAATGCGCATATAATTATGTTATAATTTAAAAGCATATTCCCATACAGCTAAAATACTAAAAACGGGGGATATTTTTCACTCGATGAAAACGACTTTAAAAATTAACGGAATGCATTGTGCCGCCTGTGTAAATCGCATAGAAAAAGCTTTATTGAACATAAACGGAGTTACTTCAGCATTTGTTAATCTTTCCTCAGAAAAAGCAACTGTCAACCATGAAGACTGGGTTGAAATCGGTAATTTAAAAAAAGCGATTAAGAATGCGGGTTTTGAAGCTTCAACTGATGTCCGGGACTCTCAAAAACCAGCAGATGAAGCGAGGCGTTTTAAAATCCGGTTTTTTGTTGCGGCTGTTTTAAGTATCACCATAATGGCTCTACACTTTTTACCACATTTTCACGGACTGAATTATATTCTGTGGGCTCTGGCTACTCCTGTACAGTTTTGGGCCGGTCTAGGCTTCTATAAGGGGGCATTTAAAGCTCTAAAGTTCAAAACAGCCGATATGAACACCCTCATTGCCCTGGGAACTTCAGCAGCATATTTTTACAGTATGACGATAACCCTTTTTCCCCATTTATTGGCACTCCCTGAATTTGGAGCAGATGTCTATTTTGACACTTCATCAATGATTATTACTTTGGTATTGCTGGGCAAATATTTGGAAAACAGAGCCAAGCGCCAAACCTCTTCTGCTATACGAAAACTGCTAAACCTTCAACCCAATATGGCAGCCATCATAAAAGATGGTAAAGAACTGGTTATACCTGTCTCTGAGGTAAGAACGGGAGACATCATAAAAGTTCGCCCCGGTGAGAAAATACCCGTCGATGGTACCGTATACAGCGGCTCTTCCAGCGTCGATGAATCGATGCTCACGGGTGAACACTTACCGATTGAAAAAAACCCGGGCGATGAAGTTGTCGGGGCTTCTATTAACAAAACAGGCAGCTTCACTTTTAAAGCTACTAGAGTTGGAAGCCATACTGTACTGGCACAAATTGTACGACTTGTTGAAGAAGCTCAGGGCAGTAAAGCACCCATACAACGTATGGCTGATGTTGTATCCAGTTATTTTGTACCCATTGTGTTTTCAATAAGCATTATTACCTTTTTATTCTGGTACATTGCAGGACCGGAACCCTCACTGACATATGCTTTTTTGAACTTCATTGCCGTGCTTATAATAGCCTGCCCTTGTGCCCTTGGCCTGGCTACTCCCACTGCCATTATGGTTGGAACCGGTAAAGGTGCAGAAAACGGTATATTAATCAGAGACGCAAAAGCTCTTGAAATTTCGAGTAAAATCGATACTGTTCTGTTTGATAAAACCGGCACATTAACTACAGGCTCTCCAGCTGTTACCGACATATATTCTCTTGATAGTTATTCCAGGGATGACATCCTTTCGATTGCAGCTACTTTAGAGCAACACTCCGAGCACCCTCTGGCACAGGCAATAGTCAATCTAGCCAGGGAGAAAGGCTTGCACTTTAAAGATGCCGACGGATTTAACGCCTTAACCGGCCGCGGTATCGAGGCTTCCTATCAGGGTAAAAAAGTGCTTCTTGGCAATAAAAGGTTAATGAGCGAACATTCTATTCCTGTAAGTGAAATGGAAGACGCAGCCAACGAACTGTGGAATGCAGGAAAGACAGTTATTTTTGTTGCAATTGAAAATGTAATTATTGGCCTTATTGCTTTAACGGACACCCTCAAAGAAGAAAGTATTAATGTAATTGGGGAACTTAACAATCAGGGCTTAAGAGTAGTAATGGTAACCGGAGACAATTATCGGACTGCAAAAGCCATAGCTAAACAAGCAGGCATTGATGATTTCATCGCCGAAGTTTTACCCCAGGACAAGATCGATGCTGTAAAAAGTTTACAAAAAGAAGGTAGAATTGTAGCCATGGTGGGTGATGGCATAAATGATGCTCCTGCACTTGCACAGGCGGATGTTTCTATTGCTATTGGAACTGGTACTGATATTGCAATAGAAACTGGAGATATCACACTTATGCGCGGAGACCTGCGAGGGCTTACCGGAACCCTGCGTCTTGGCAAGCAAACCATGCGAACAATCAAACAGAATTTGTTCTGGGCCTTTTTCTACAACAGCGCACTAATTCCAGTTGCCGCCGGTGCTCTCTATCTCGCCTTCGGCCAGGGAGGAGTGCCGCAGCAACTTCAGTTTATACTTGGTGAATATGGATTCCTGAATCCAATTATGGCAGCCCTGGCAATGGCATTTAGTTCTATTTCAGTGGTATCAAACTCGCTCAGGTTAAAGCGCTTTAAACTTACGAAATAATAGACACGTCTGCGTCGATTTATTGCCGGTTATTCTCGCAGACGTTTAACCGGAGGTTTAGCATATTCGTATAATTAACGTATTATTCAAACTCTTCCCCGCAACTTGGGCAATAGTTATCTTCTTCGCCTATGGCAGCGCCACATTCATCGCACTCCCAGGGCCTTTCGATTTCTTTATATTTAACTTCAGTCTTTTTGCTCTCACCACTAAATATGCCAAGCGCAGCCCCGAGAAATGCACCGGCAACAAGGCCCAGTATCGCCATTTGTAGCCAATCTTCGAAGTCTGAAGTGCTAATTAACCACCATGTAAGAGCACCTGCTACAGCACCGGATAATAATAGTTTTATTATTTTTTTGTATTGTCCTATAACAAATCCAAACCCGGCTCCTATAAAACCCCCTATTATGGCAAACCCCACCAGCCACATCCAATCATCTTCTGTAGTATGCATAACCCCCAAAATCATACCCGCAAAACCAAAACCTACAGCGCTAAACAAAGTATACCTGAGTATTTTTTGTATTCTTCTTATCATTTCTGTTTCCTTATACCTGTCTTAGTTCAAGGTTTTAAAATTCATGCGTCTGATTTGTAACACCTTCAGGAAATAGACCAGTTTTATTTTATCAGCAAGTAATACCTGCATCAACCAGTTAAATTCGATTTTATGTTAACTTTATATTATTGTAATATCTATCCTAAGAATTTTCCAATTACCATCGAAAATTCTTCGAGCTTATCCCGGTAGATACTGTGACCCACCCCTCGAAATATTTTCACTCGACAATCAGGTATTATTTTGGAGGCCTGATGCGCATGTTTACACGGTACAATCCGGTCTTTCTCTCCCCACACTAACAATGTTGGTATTAAAAGACCGGGCAGTTTTTTTGTCATTATTGTGGCCTGGTCCTTTAATGTTGTTACACACTTTCCAATATTAATACTGGCCTTTGTAATTGATGCTTCTTCATAATGTGTATTCCTGCTTGATTTATACCTGAACCATTTCAGAAACCGTAAAACATTAAGGACTAACCAACCTGCCGGTTGCAATACGAGTTTACGTGTAAAAAGCCACACCCATATCGCAACTTCCCTGCCAAGAAACATACTGCTAACCAAAACAAGCTTGGTAACTTTAAATGGGAATCTTAGTGAATAGTTTAATGCAATAGCACCACCAAATGAATGCCCCAGCAGATGAAACTTTTGCAACCCAACGTGCTTTGCAAACATGTCGACGAAATCCACCATTTCATGTATAAAAAAATCGCGTTCTACGGCTTGGCTCATTCCAAAGCCCGGCATATCAGGAGCAAACACAGTATATTTTTTGGCAAGTTTCTGAAGGTTGGCCTTCCACGAATTTGTACCGCCGCCCCCGCCATGTATTACCAGCAAAGGATGGCCCTGACCTCCGGTAAGATAATGAATGTCTAAACCATTAACTCTGACCTGCCTGCTTTGAATAAAACATTCCATTAATAAATACTCTGCATTAAAAAAACTGTAATGAATTTTTATAATTTACTAAATTATTACTTGTTACTGTAACACTAATAAACCTTACCAGTAAAATGTAAGGTCTTATCCAGGAATATATTGATATGCGTCACAACATAACAGGGTCAGCAATCTCGCTGACCCTGTTATAAGTTTATGCTAATTACAGCCTGTTATCCTTTAAATACCGGTGTATATTTACCCTTCATATTCAAGTTCATGGCAGTCGTAGCATTCTTCATCATCGTAACCTTCGTGGTAGCCATCATCGGGCCAGGGATCGGTTGTGCCGGCCGCATGGCAAATTGCACACAGGTCGTCATACCCCGGTCCATCGGGATGGGAGGTTATGGGCATGGCATCTTCGGCGGAAGGCTCGGTGGGTTCATCACCATTGCCGGGATCTGGCGTTGGCGTTGGATCTGGTGTCGGATCTGGCGTTGGATCTGGCGTTGGATCGGGATCCGGGTCTGGAGTGGGATCGGGATCTGGTGTTGGATCCGGGGTTGGTGTTGGCGTTGGTGTTGGTGCAGGATCGGGCGTTGTATCTTCGTCCGGAGCGCATCCTGCCACACCAAGCATACCCAGGATGAGCACCAGGCTGAAGATCATAACTAGGGCCTTTTTCATACAGCTTTATTGCTCCTTTCTTAGTATAAAAGTCTTTCCGCAGCTGTTTAGAAATTTACGATCTGTTAAAATTCAAAAACTTTTGACAGCAAGTATCTAAGGATACTTTCGCAACGATATTTTGCATTGAAGGCTATTTCAGCCTAATTGAAAGTGCCATAGTAATGGCAGAGTAGCTTCTACTATGGCTTATGATTATTAAACTAATTATACTTAATTTGCACCTTGTTGTAAAATTATTAGGCCCGGGGTGCTAACTTTATGATAACATTTTGTTAAAATTATACATATACATTATCAAGTGCGACCTTTCTATCATTACAAGTTGTTATGTATGATGATATATTATTCTCGATAATTATTTCATTTATCACGATTATACAGGGCCGCAAGTATTCGTGTTTAAATAGTCCGCTTTTCTATTATTTAATTTATTTCTGTTATTATGGTCTTTCAAAGGAGATTGCATGTTATGAATAATAAGCACCAGGTTACGGCAATTGCCTTGCTTTCAAGTGGAATAGATTCTACTCTGGCTACCCGGTTAATTCTCGACCAGGGCATCAATGTAATTGCTTTAAACATATGCTTTCCATTCGAAAATGAAAAGGCGGATTACGCAGGTAATATCGCAAAGCAGATTGGAGTACCGTTAACCAAACTTTATACAGGTGAAGACTTTATCAAAGTTGTCCAAAAGCCGAAATTTGGTTACGGAAAAAACATGAACCCGTGCATTGATTGCCGGATATTTATGCTAAAAAAGGCAAGGTGTTTTGCCCTTGAAAATAATGCAGACTTTATAGTTACCGGTGATGTTGTTGGTGAAAGGCCAAAAAGCCAGACATTGAAGGCACTCAAGCTAGAGGAAAGTGAAGCACAATTAAAGGGGTTAATCCTCAGGCCGCTTTCTGCAAGGTTGCTTCCCAGGACAATACCCGAAATCAACGGCTGGGTGGACAGAAGCCGGTTGATGGCTATCAGGGGCCGTTGCAGAAAGCCCCAATTAGCAATGGCAAAAAACTTTGGAATAATAGATTTCCGCTCTCCTGGTGGTGGGTGCCTGTTAACTCACAAAGAGTTTTCAGAAAAACTCAAAAAGCTCTTTGACTATAAAAAGGATGTAACCGCGCTGGATGTCAAGCTTCTAAAATTTGGAAGGCACTTTCACTTCAATTCTTCGAAGATTATTGTTGGAAGGAATAAAGAGGATAATGCCGAAATTTTAAAATTGAAAAAACCGGGTGATTACGTTTTCGAGCTAATTGATCGCCCGAGTCCAATAACCCTTCTTGAGGGTGTTAAAGATAGCTGCACGATAAATCATGCTGCAAAGCTTACAGCCCAATACGCCGGGGTCAAAAACGAACCGGTTGATGTAAAATACGAATATAATAATCAGGTAAATATAGTAAATGTATTTCCTTAAAACAAGGTTTGTGTTCAAATAATTGAGTTAACTTTCAGTCGGTATTAACATTATCAAATATTAATGTGGCTTGCTATAATTTCAATAGCCCCAATAAATTCTGGCTCGGGCAAAAAGTAAGCTGTCCTGATTCGAATGTATCCGTGCTTTTTTTCCGGGATGATCTGGATGTTTCCGTTATATTCAGACTGCCCAATTTTATCAAAGATACGATAATCAAGATTAAGGCTTTTGGAAATAGATTCATCACCTGACCAGTACAGATTATGATTATCCTTATCTTTAAACAAGCGTTTTTTCTTTTTCAGGGAAGTATTCTTAATTTTAATGATATCCAGATTTGGGCTTCTAAGAAGATAATCAATATAATATTCAGTTCCATATTGCGTGGAAACACCTATTAAATTCATCCAATCAATTTTTCTGTTTTTTAATCCGATAACCCCTTGAGATTTCTCCAGCGAAAAGCGTTTTTCGCCAATTGTTTTCTCATAAGTAGCATCATGGGGTATATATACAACCTCCCCAATTTCAAGAAGGTGGCGGTTCAGCTCATCCAGCTTTTGAGGCCCTTTTTTGCTCCGGCTCCGCAACGCCAGGGGTATACCAATTCCGGCAGATACAGCTACAATGACACCTATTATTATATTTATCAGGTCTGTCCATTCCATATTAGTTATTTCCTTAAAATAATACCGAGGCCCTGTAAATATTTGAAGTTAATCAGTTGTATATTGTAAATGAATGCATTCAACAATTCCCAAAACAGCTTCATGAAACCAGGTAACCACCATCAACTACAATCATATCACCGGTAATGTAGCTGGATAATTCCGACGCCAGAAAGAGCGCGACTCGCGCAACTTCATCAGCTTCTCCCATTCTTTCAAGAGGGACCCTGGAAAGAAAAGTTTTTAACTCATTTAGCTGCATTCTTGCATCAGTTTGCTTTGATCGAGAAGTTACTCCGGGCGTTTTTATACTGCCCGGAGCAATAGCATTAACCCGGATTTCGTAAGAACCCAGCTCTTGTGCCAGGCTTTTGGTTAACATTAAAACGCCCCCTTTTGAAGAGGCATAGGCACTCATCCCCTTCGATACAGGATGAAGCGCTTCAATGGAGGAAATATTAATAATGCTCCCGCCGTTTTTTGCCTCAATCATTTCACTTGACACGTAACGGCAACACAAAAAAGTTCCCAATAAATTCACTGAATTCACCCGGTTGAAATCAGCGGCAGTCATTTCACTTAGCTCTTTCTTGGGATAGATACCAGCATTATTAACCAATATGTCAATCTTGCCAAGAGTTTTCAAAGCATAAGAAACCAGTCCCTTTACATCTTCCTCACAAGAAACATCACAGTTATAAATTTGCGCATCATATCCTTTTTGTTTTAATTTATCACTTGCTTCCAACCCTTCTTTTTGATTAACATCTACCATCAAGACACGGGCACCTGCTTCGCACAAGCGCTGGCAAATGGCAAGACCTATGCCCATGGCACCTCCAGTGACAATAGCACACTTCTCTCTAAGGTTGGTTAATTCCGAAATAGAAATATTTTCAAGCATAATGTTGAACCTTCCCGGGATGTCTTCGTAATAAGGCTGGTTATTATTCACCTATTCTATTGATATAATATAATGGTAATCAGGCTGCCCGCCGTAAACAGCACCGGCGGATAGATTGGAATACTCTTCACTTATGCTTTCACTCAAGCTCTCTGCCTGGGTTTTATTAACATCAATTCCATAATATATTGTCACTATACTGTATTCGGCAATGTCTAACGTTTCTATTGTTTTAAATACTGTATCCTCCGGGCTTTTTCCTTTAGCCTGTAACCTGGTATCCAGCAAGCCGATAAACTGCCCTTGTTCTATCTCAAGACCATTTACTTTTGCTTCGCGAGTAGCTTGAATAATTTCTAACGTTCTCACAGCATCTATGTTTTCTTCCATCTGGCTTATGTTTTCCTCGATCCCTGATTCAGGGATATACTCAATCATAGCTGTTATTCCCTGTGGAATTGTTCTGGTTGGTACAACCATAACCTGTTTATCAGTTAAAGACTGGACCAATTGTGCCGTTGAAATTACGTTTTTGTTATTGGGCAAAATAATAACCCTGCCAAATTCGAGTTTTTCTACTGTATTTAATATGTCCATGGTTGCCGGGTTCATTGTCTGCCCACCCGGAACAATAGCCGTTACGCCGAGGTCTGCAAACACATTCGCCAGTCCATCGCCATTAACAACGGCTATAACCGCAGTAGATAAAGCGGAAGCTCCCTGCTTTACAAGCAGAAAGTCCTGATGCTGCTCATCCATATCCCTAATATCTTTATCTGCAACTTCACCAAAAGAGGAAGCCCTGGTAATTACTTCTTCTGCATCTTGCGTATGAATGTGAACTCTTACAACAGACGAATCTCCAACAACTATCAGGGATTCCCCTGAACTTTCCAGTGCCTTTCTAATACTACTTATATCCAGATCTTGCCCTTTAATCATAAACTGAGTGCAAAAACCATATTGCCCTTCTTCGCTTTCAAACTCTGCCTGTCGACTAATAAGCGGCCTCTGGCTGGATAGCAACTGGGGATTATTACTATTTAATTCACCCTTAAGGTAAAACAATGCTCCTTCAAGAATGGTGAAAATTCCGTGCCCGCCGGCATCAACTACTCCGGCTTCTTTCAACACCTCCAGTAATTCCGGTGTTTCTAGCACTGAGTCCCTTGCAGAACTTGTCGCAGCTGACAACACCGATACCAGAGTTGCATTATTTTCATTTGCTGCCTTTTTCGCACCAGTAGCTGCATCACGTATAACCGTTAATATTGTACCCTCTACCGGTTCGCTCAACGCCTGGTAAGCAGTATCTGCGGCCATCTGCAGGGCCCGGGTAAAACTCTCTGCGTCCAACTGGTCTTTACCCTCAACCCCTTTTGCAAAACCATGGAGAATTTGCGATAGAATAACACCGCTATTACCGCGTGCACCCATCAAAGCCCCCTTATCAATAGCCCGGGCAACACCTGAAACACTTTTATCCTGAAGAGAGCTTGCGTCTTCCAGGCTGGCGCGCATGGTCAATACCATATTTGTGCCTGTATCACCATCCGGTACAGGGTACACATTCAAAGCATTTATATCCCTGGCTATCCTTTCCAGCCATTCAGTCCCGGCGACAAGCATGTCACGCAAGCAGCGCCCGTCGAGGCCAGTCTTATTCTCCATAAGTTTTATCCTTTTTATGTTAAGTTACACATCCTTGCTTATTATGAGTAAAAAGCTATAGATATAGATGGACCGACAGCCCCGCTCATTATGGGTGAGAACGGAGTAAAGTATAATTCTGATATATTAAATTTTGATTCCACCATTTGTTTTAATTTCTCACCTTCTTCAATGCTGTTTGTATAGTGTACAAAAAATTTTGCCGGCTTATCGGTATCTAAATGCGACTCAGTAAGCTCAATAAGTTTTTGCATGGCTTTATCTTTACCCCGCGCTCTCCCCATATTCTCAACCATGCCGGTGTTATTCACAGCGCCTATTATTGGTTTTACCTGGAATAATTCGCCCATATAGGCGGTTTTTGGCGCCCTGCCGATTTTTATCAGCCTTTTAAGTGATTCCAGCGCAGTGACGTATTTAACGCGCGGTATCGTTTCATTGGCAACGGTTATTACCTGCTCGAGGTTTTTCCCGGCCTTGGCAGCTTTTGCCATTTCCAAAACAATAAACCCTTGCGCTCCTGCAGCAATTCTGCTGTCAACAATTTCTATTTTAATACCGGGGTTTTCTTTTACAAATTTTTGCTTGGCCTGTAAAGCGTTTTCATAGGTTGCACTTAAGGCTTTGGAAACAAAGGTACATGCAATAGTGTCTGTGGTTTTGCTCAATTCCTCAAATATTTTGGTAAACTCTGCCAATGAAGGCGCTGCGGTACTAAATTCCTCCATATCTGGATACATTCGCCAGAATTCATCCGGTGTCAGGTCCACCCTGTCTCGGTATTCCTTGCCGTCCATATACATATATGGTGTTACAAGCTCAATACCGTATTCTTCCACCTTTTCCGGGGGAAGGCATGAAACAGTGTCTGTAACAATTCCTACTTTTGCCATAACAAACCTCCTTAAACTACGCATAACAAGCGTTCAAGTTATATTAATTTTACCTGAACATGTATTTGAGTTTATCTTGCTTAACTATCTTTTATATTTCTTTCTGCCACCTTTTCTTTAATATAATTCAAAAATCCCGCAGTATCCGGAATCTGTCGCAATTCATCATCATCTAGCTCAATTCCGTAAGCGCTTTCAATTGCAACCAGAATCTGCACAATATCCAGGGAATCTGCTCCAACATCTTTAAATGTCGTATTCTCATCAAATACCAAATTGGGCTTACGCAGCCGCTTGGCAACGATTTGCCTTACAGTTTCTTCAACCGTGTTATTATCAGGCATAATTATTTCTCCTCTTCTTTGCCCTCATTACTGTCCGTTTATGGCACTCTTTACCGTTTTGAGCCCCTTTTCAAAGGAGCCTACCAGATCCACTTCAACGGCTTTTTTGGCGGCGCCAATGGTGCTGGCAATTTGCTGTGCGTTTGAAGAACCATGCGCTTTACAAACGACTCCGTTCAAGCCCCAAAGCGGTCCACCCCCTGCGGACTCCGCCGGGTTCATTTTTTGTTTGATTTCCCTTTTTATGGCATCAAGTTCTGCGGTGCTTAATTTTTCACCCAGTTTATCTTCAAGCCAGCTCGCCCAGACATCACCTAACCCTTCACATGTTTTTCCAATTATATTTCCCACGAATCCGTCGCAGACTACAACATTTGCCTTCCCCCTGGCGATATCATCCCCTTCAACATTGCCTGTGAAATTCAAGCCTGATTTTTTATAAAGCTGGTATGCTTCCTTTACAACTTCATTGCCCTTTCCTTCTTCGGCACCGTTGCTAAGAAGAGCTACGGAGGGATTTTGTATACCCATCCATTTTCGTGCATATACCAAACCAATAATGCCAAAATCCAACAGCTGATCGGGCCTGGAATCAACATTACCGCCCATATCGATAAGAATGGTCCCCGGAGTAAAACCGAGAAATGGCCCTCCTATAACAGGTCTTGAGAGACCTTCTATCGTATCGAGAACCTGCATTGCGGCGGCAAATATACCGCCTGTAGGCCCGGCTCCTACCACTGCTGATGCTTTTCCTTCTTTCACCATTTTAACAGCCAGCATAATAGAAGCATTTCTCTTCTTTCGCATCACGTAAGCCGGGTTCT
>PUOQ01000011.1 GCA_003552785.1 Dehalococcoidia bacterium | reverse complement strand
TATCGTATTGAGCTTGATAATTGGCACTGCTCTGCTTACAGTGGCTCTGGTGCAGGGATTGTAACAGTAAAAAGTAGAATATAAACAGATCCAGGCTGTTTTTGTGCTCCAAACATAGCTATATACAACCCCCCGAAGCTGTTTCTGTCCTTCTCTTTTAATGTATAATGCCGGGTGCAGGCTGTTTGTGACAATTATGAAAAAGGTTTTTATATGAATAGCGCGGAAGCCAAAGGTGCAATTGAGGCTTCTTTTAGAAAGCAGGTCCAAAAAGATCCAAAGGTAAAAAATGCTTATTTACTGGTTTACTCTGAAAAAGCAGGGGTAAACATTAAAATTGCAGAAGGGTCAACCGGGGATGTTCCGGCCCACCCGGACCAGCCGAATTATGTGGCCAGTGTTGGCAAATTATTTACTTCAGTGCTGGTTGCCACCCTTTTTGAAAAAGGGCTGCTTTCTTTTGATGATTCAATAACCAAATACCTTGACACCGGCTTACTGGAAGGCCTTCATGTCCATAAAGGAAAAGAATACACCCGGGATATCCAGATAAGAAACCTTTTAAACCATACTTCAGGCCTGGATGATAATTTTTTACCCCTGGTAGATGAACTTATCGCCGACCCGGCAATGAACATTTCGCTACGGGAAACAGTTATCTGGGCTAAAAACAACTTAAAAGCACAGTTTCCCCCGGGGGAGAAATTTAGATACTCGGATACAAATTACCAGCTGCTTGGCTTAATAGTGGAAAATATTACTGGTGAACCCTTCCATAAAACATTGAGAAGGGTTGTTTTTGAGCCCCTGGAGATGAAGTATTCATTTATGCTGCACAATTCCGAACCAATACAACAGCCGGTTCACCCGACTGCCCATTTTTATATAAACGGTGTCAAAATGAATGATTATCAGGGGTACGGCGGTATTGACTATTCAGGCGGTGGCGTAGTTGCTCCTACTGGAGACCTGCTCAAGTTTATGAAAGCACTGGTCAACCATCAGATTGTGTCCCGGGAAACCCTTGAAATCATGAAAAATGATAAGGTCAATTTCGCACCTTTTGCACCGGGAATTCACTATGGTTATGGCATCTGGCAGTTTGTTACTGTTCCAATTATAATGCCCCGCAAATTTAACTGCTGGGGCGTGGCGGGCATAAACGGTGCTTTTCTTTTTTACCATCCCGTGCTGGATGCATACCTGGTTGGCTGCTTTAATGACTCCTCTTATATGAAAAAATCCCTCAGGTTTATGCTGAATCAATTGGTAAACAGGCTCTGGAAGGCAGCCTGATGAAGGAAATTTAGTGGTTGAGCCGACCCTGATTATCCTCGATAAAGGTTAAAACCGCCTTGTTAAACAGTTCAGGCCTTTCTTCCATCGGCATATGCGCAGCGTTGTGAATAAGAAAGAATTGCGACACGGGCATCTTATCCTTCCACGCTTTAATGTCGTCGCGGGTAACCCATGAGTCATGTTCTCCCCATATAATCAAAGTGGGGAAGTCCATGTCCTCCAGCTTAAAGGAAATGTTGTTGTGCCTCATATCCCGGGTCATTGCCAGAAGCGAGGCATGCCACTCATCATGTGTCAGCCTGTAATAGTAACCGTCAAAGACATCATCAGAAACGGTTTGCCGCTCATAGTAAGCACTTTCCAAAATCCCCCGAATTCTTTCCCTGTTTTCGTAATGGGTAAGAAAAACCATGCCTGCCCTGTTAAATGGCCCGAAACCAAGCAGTGTTGCCATAGAAAAAGAACTGTCATCAAAATTTAGTGCCCCGGCCACGCTAACCATGCCCAGAGTTTTTTCAGGAAACATATCGGCAAAATGAAACATCACACTGGTACCCATACTGTGCCCGATCAGGTAGGCATGGTCAATACTCAATCTCTCAAATATTTCAAAAATTATCGCTGCCTGGGCAGGATGCGAGTGGTCTGACTTGAAATCTTTATGGGAAAGGCCAAAACCTGTCATATCAAGCGTTACGGCCCGGTATCCCTGGCCGACAAAAAATGAAACGTTGTGCCGCCAGGAAAAGCTGGAACCTCCAAAACCATGTATAAAAACCATTGTTTCTCTGGTTGATTGCGGGTTGTGGTCCTCAATGTAAATACTCATCCCTTCTATATCTAAAAACTGGCTGTTTTCGTTAACCAGGCTATCAATTTCCACTTTATTCGGGCTTTTTCCAGGTGGAACTAGATATGGTGCAACAAGCAACACAACCATTAACACCAGTAACGAAATGCCGGTTATGGATAATCTGCGATGCCGGTGCCAAAACTCAGCCATGACGCTATTATACTATATTACCTCATAAATTAGAGGTGCACTGATTTATACCCATTTTCCGGCAAAAACTTTTTCCAATGTGTTTTACAAAAGAGTTCTTGTGTGAAGGGGTTTTTATAGATCTTATGTTGTTCGTGAAGTTTTGCGAGAATTGGGGCTGGATTTTGTGAAGATAACCTATTTAGGATTTATAGATTAATTATTGTTTGTTT
>PUOQ01000004.1 GCA_003552785.1 Dehalococcoidia bacterium | reverse complement strand
TTTTTACAAGACTCTCGGTGGCAAAAGCATGGTGAGCCATTTTGGCTGCCGGAAAGTCGGAAACACCGTTGCCTGCATAAATTATGCGGTATCCCTGACTTTTAAAATGCCTGGCAAATGATTCTTTAAAGCCGTTATGTATTATTGAGCCGTCTGGGCCTTCATAGACTGCATTTATTTTCCCCCGGCCAAAGTTGGCCCTGGCCGAATAAATCTCCATGCTGTTAAAGCCGAGATCATTTATAATTGCTTTAATATAAAAGTCCAGCCCATTGCTTACAATAGCAAAGCGAATATTCTCTTGCGCGCAATAGTTTACAAGCTCTAAAAACCCGGGACGTATTTGATAATTGTTTAAAACATAATCTGTTAAGATTTGTTTATCTTCGGCCACCATGCTGAAAGCACGAGTATTAAACTGCCCGACGCTTATGCGGCCAAATTTATAATCTTTGAGTATTGCCCTCCAGTCCCCGGCGGCAAATTTATCAAGAATCAAAAAGCTTATGTCGTCAACTGTGATGGTGCCGTCAAAGTCAGACTGGAATATTACTTTTGGTTTATTGTCTTGCGTATGCATAAATGGTTAACAAGCATCTCCGGAATATGTGTTTTCAATACGGTAAAGTTTATTGCTGTCCTCGATTCTATCTGTAAAAAGGACTCCTTCAAGATGGTCTAACTCATGCTCAATGGCTTGAGCTAACAGTCCGCCGGCTTTTATTCTCAATTGCTTGCCGTCGCAATCCAGGCCTTTGGTCACTACTGATACTGAACGTTTAACAACGCCCTCATACCCGGGAACGCTCAGGCAACCCTCAACAACTTCCCTCTCCCCTTCACTTTTGATAATCCGGGGGTTTATAATGGCAAAAGGGTCTTCGCCGGGCATCTGAATAACAATGAGTCTTATGGATTTTCCAACCTGCGGTGCAGCCAGTCCGACACCATTTTCTGCCTGCATAGTGTAGATCATGTCGGAGGCCAGTTTTTTTATAGACCCATCAATGACCGGTATGGATACAGCTTTTTTTCTCAGTACCGGGTCGTTATCGGTTAAAACTTTTAATCTGTTCATACCCTGTAAATAATATCATAAAAGATTAACGGTGACTAACATGCAAATTAAAAACAAGGAATTATGTTTCCTCCAAAACCTGCAGATAATTGCTGTTTCAACGCAATTTATGTTAATATAATTGTCATCTCGGGGTGTAGCGCAGCCTGGAAGCGCACCTGAATGGGGTTCAGGTGGTCGCCGGTTCAAATCCGGCCACCCCGATTCTTTAATTGTTAAACGTTAACCGTTTTTAAGGCCCTATTATAGTTTTAATGAGCTATTTATCCCCCCTGATAGCAGCCCATATTGAATTTATGTAGCGCAAGCTAAAAGCTTTTACAGGCAGTTTCAGTTGCCAGTTTTCGATAGCGGTAAAGTTGTTTACCTCTTCCATTTCATTTTTCAATAATGCCAGACCACTGAAATCATTATCATTTAAAAGAGCGTCGATTTTAAATTCTATCTGTCTGGCTTTGTTTATACGTTCAATTTGCTTTTTTGCCATAGACTCAGGTATCTGGTTGAATCTGGCTTTCAGCTCTGTTAAACGTGCGATGGCTGTATATGTAGCTTCAATTATCTCACCGGATGAAAGCAGGGCCGTTTCGTAATTCAGGGTGTGTTTCCAGCTGGGCATGGTTAGAGCGATGCGGTAGTCTTCCAGTCGTTTGAATCGTAACTTATAACCATATTTATCCGGGTTTTCAAATGCCAGGCTTCCGGGGTCCAAAAAAGGACCGAGCGGCCCAATAAAAAGGGAAAGGCGTTTGTTGCCACTGAATTTCTTAAGAAGGTGTTCGCAGTAATTGACAGTGTCCATGACTGAATATTTATCCTGCCCCGGTAGTCCGATCATAAAAAACACTTCAATTGCTTTTGCCCCCAATACCAGTGCATCGTTTATTGTTTGCTCCATGTCCTTATTGGAATAGTATATCCCCGTTTTCTGCCTTACCAGCGGATCATGGGAATTGGGCGAAATATCCAGTGAAAAACCATGAGCAGCTTTTGATATCTGTTCGATAAAATCAAAGGGGGCAGGATTGTATAGCTCAAACATCAGTGTATTTTTAACCCCTTGTTTTTGAAGTAGCTTTAACAGATTCGAAGCCTCGGTTTCTCCTGGTTGGCGGATATCACCAAGCACGGTGATCAGGCCGCCGCTGATGCGGCTGATGTTTGAGATATCTTTGCAAATTTCTTCGGGCTTCCGAAACACAGTGTGATGCCTGCCGGCAACAATCTTCATAGCCTGTCTTGAGCCGCCACAGAATACACAATTACCGTTACAACCCCGGCAGGTAAACACTGCCGTCACCGGGTACTTCAACCAGCCCTTGAAGGGCACTACGCTGGCAAGGTCGCGGTATCGAAGAACCTGTTTTACCATTAGCCCGTAATGGTTGCCCATTACATGGCTTATATCGGTTGGTACATAACTCAACGGGTTTTCATGCACCCTGCCTGAATCATCCTTCCAG
>PUOQ01000031.1 GCA_003552785.1 Dehalococcoidia bacterium | reverse complement strand
TCTCCTCCAGGCAGGTGCTGACCGCCTGGGGCGAGAGTTCGATTTTAATACCGATTTCTTCAAGTACGTCAGCACTGCCGCACTGGCTTGACACTGCTCTGCCTCCGTGTTTGGCCACCTTCAGTCCTGAAGCGGCGGCGACAAAGGCTGCAGCCGTGGAAATATTAAATGTTCCGGCACTGTCGCCTCCCATTCCGCATGTGTCGATTACGGGTTCCTTTGTAGCTAAACATATTGCCTTTTGCCGCATTGTTCGGGCAAAGCCGATGATTTCATCTTCTGTTTCTCCTTTCAACCGCAGAGCGGTAACCAGGCAACCGAATTGTGCACCGGTGATTTTACCTTCCATGATTTCTGCCATTACCCGGGAAGCTTCGTCGGCCGTCAATGACTGACGCTCTACCAGGCGGCTTATTACTTCCTGTATCATTTGATGGCTACCCCCACTTTTAAAAAGTTGGCCAGAAGTTCCATGCCGAAACTGGTTAGAAAAGATTCCGGATGAAACTGCACTCCGTATACGGGATGCCGGTAATGTTGAAGCCCCATGATGGTGCCGTCCTCACACCAGGCGGTTACCTCGAGGCAGTTCGGCAGATCCCCCGGGTTTACTGTCAGCGAATGGTATCGAACGGCGGCAAATGGAGAGGGCAGGTTTTCAAACAGTCCTTGTTTCTTGTGGTAAACCTGGGAAGTTTTACCATGGCGGATTTCGCGGGATTGAAAGATATTTCCTCCGTAGGTGTAACCAATGCACTGGTGGCCCAGGCATACACCCAGTATCGGAAGGTGTTTGCCAAAATACCGGATAACACCGTTGGATATACCCGCCTTGAGAGGGGTTGACGGGCCGGGTGATATGACTATTTGATCCGGATTAAGGTTTTTTATCTGTTCCAGATTTATTTCGTCGTTGCGTCTTACCATCACTTCCTGGTCAAGCTGAGCAAAATACTGATACAGGTTATAGGTGAAGCTGTCGTAATTATCTATTATTAATAACACCGTCTTTCCTCCTCATGCGGCTTTTTTCTGCCTGTTCTATGGCGGCCATAAGAACCCTGGCTTTGCTTAGAGTTTCTTCATATTCTTTTTCGGGCTGGCTGTCATGGACGATGCCGGCACCGGCCTGAACGTAGGCAATGCCTTGCTTGACTACCATAGTGCGGATTGCAATGGCCATGTCCATATTGCCGGAATACGAAAAGTATCCAGCTGCACCGGCATAAACCCCCCTTTTTTGGTTTTCTGATTCTCCAATCAACTGCATGGCTCTTACCTTGGGAGCGCCGGTTACAGTTCCGGCAGGAAAACATGCTTTTAGCCCATCGAAAGCATTCAAACCCGGGCGAAGCTTGCCGGATACGTTGGTAACCATGTGCATTACATGTGAATACCGCTCTACGTCCATCAGTTCACTTACCTGTATTGAACCAGGTGCACTTACCCGGCCGATATCGTTTCTACCAAGGTCCAGAAGCATTACGTGTTCGGCGCGCTCCTTTTCATCTTCAGTCAGTTCTTTGGCCAGGAGGTCATCCTGCCGGGAGGTAGAACCCCGTTTGCGGGTGCCGGCCAGGGGCCGCGTGGTGATGATATTGTCCTCTACCCTGACCAGTATTTCCGGCGAGGCGCCTATTATCTGGAAATCGTTAAAGTCCAGGTAGAACATATAAGGCGAGGGGTTGATGCTCCTCAAGGCACGGTAAATGTCGAAAGGGTAAGCCGGGGTTTGCCGGCAAAACCTTTGCGAGAGAACCACCTGTATGGCCTCGCCGGATGCAATTTCGTTTTTAAGTTTGGCTACCGCTGCCTGGAAGACTTCCTGGGAGAAGTTGGAAACTGGTTCACCGGGTTCTATATATTCACTATTTTGGCAAGGCGTCATTTCAGGAACCGGACCCTCAAGGCGGGCAAGCAGTTCTTTGATTTTATTAACCGCCTGACGGTAATTGCTTTCAATATCTCCATCAAGGTTAACGTGGCTTACCAGCTTGATTCTGTGGGTTACGTGGTCGAAGATGAGCATATTATCTACAAGCATAAAAAGGGACTCCGGCAGGGAAAGAGGGTCTGCTTGTGGGGAGGGTACATTCTCAAACCTTGCCGCAGTTTCATAAGAAAGGTAGCCAACGGCACCGCCGCAAAACCGGGGAAGCCCCGGGGTGCTGACGTAGCCATCGTAGTCAAGGTGGGTTTTTAAAAGGTCCAGGGGGTTTTCGTCCGTCTGCTGGTTGGTTGAGATGATGCCGGTCGGTTCTGTTCCGATGAAGCTGTACCGGGCGATGCGGTTGCCTCCTGCTACACTTTCAAGCAGAAACGAAGGTTGCCCCCGGTTGATTTTGAGATAGGCTGAAACAGGGGTTTCCATATCTGCAATGATTTCACGGAAAATCGGAACCCTTCTGCCTTTGCCTTGCAGGTTTTTTACTGTTTTAATATCAGGGTGGTACATAAAATTCACTCCGCGTCAAATAAATAAAGCCTTTCGCCATAGGGGCGAAAGGCTTTCATTTCCGCGGTGCCACCCTAATTGGCCATGTATAACATGACCATCTCTTTCAGGTACGGCCTGTTACAGCGATACCCTGGACTTCGATAACGGTGTCCTCTCCGTTAAAGCCTAATAGAGGAGAACCTCTTTCGGTTTAAAGCTCCCGGGGCCATTCAATTCCCGCGTAAAGCACCGGCTCACACCTAACCCGGCTCTCTGAGCTCCGCCTGGGAACCTACTATTCCCGTTCATTGCCTTTAATATTTAATTGTTGCCCAATTATAAGGAGGTCCTGCCGGCTTGTCAAATTTTTGCAGCGCCTCATTAAGTAGCGGGCTTTAAAAAATTGACATATTGTATTTTGAAGTTACTTGAAAAATGTCTGCAATGTCAGTTAGCATGAGGTTTGTGTGGAATCATTTTAAAAAGAGGTTTTTAAAAACAATGTAAATAAACCGGAGATAGTTACCTGCAGCAAATCCGCTTTAAGGTTCTGTCCTTCACAGTCAAACCCGGGGCAATTTTAAAAAATTGTCCCTATATAATGCCCTCTTTCAAATTCAAACAATAATCTTCACTTTAAATTCACCTTGCCATTAAAAGGAGAGTAAATGATGCTTAATAAGATGATAAGACTGTTTTTTGGTTTCGGGGTACCGTTTGGAATACTGATGGGAATTTATTATTCCTTTAATTATGATGGGATATTACCAGGTATTCTTGGCGGATTGGTTGCAGGAATCGTGTTCGGTGCCATCATGGCTGGAGTACTGGGTTATTTACATGTCAGATCAGTTAAGAAGAAAGCTGGAGACAGTTCAAATAACGATTATGACGTTAATCGATCAAAAGAAATTGAGCTGCCAGTATCTTATGATGAAGCGTATAAATTATGCATTAAATCATTGGATCAATTAAAAAAGCCAGGAATAAAAGACAAAAATTACTCACAGGGGCTAATAATGGCAAGAACAGGTAAAACCTGGGATACATGGGGAGATAAAGTTTTAATTAATTTAGCAGAAAGCAAAGATAATAAGACCCATGTCAGAGTCTCAAGCAAACCTGCATTCTTGCAGGTGGTTGACTATGGAGAGAATCTGGAAAATGTAAACAATATTATATCTTTTTTAGAAGAAGGCTCCCGGAGTTAAAACAGCTGAAACCTGTGCAGGCATTAAATGACTCGTAAATAAGAATTGAATAAATAACTGCCTGGCCTTTTTGCGTATTATAAAGTTATTGAGTATATAAATAAAACCTAAAAAGGGGCAACAGGCGGTAAAACTGTGTCGGTTGAAAATGTTTGTAAGCCGTACTCTTGCCAGCAAGAGAATATAAACGTAAATAAACTGGAGATAAAAACCTTCAGGCAAAGCTCTTTTGGGTTTTATTTCTCGTAATCAAACCCGGGGCTATTTCAAAAAAATTAATCAAATAAACCCTGGCTTACATGGTTTCAAGTATGCCACTTGCCCATGTGGCGGCTTTTTCTTCCTCTCCGGGCTGGAGCGGGCCCTCTCGGTCTACTACAAAAAAACCCTTTGGCGGGAACACCAGCACCCCTCCCTTTTTTTCCAGGCTTTTTGCAATGCGGGGTGCGGCATAACCCAGAATTTTCAAGAACAAACGCATGAAAAACTTCTTGCCCTCTGCCGGTATACCGGTATCAAATGCGGTCACTTCAATTCCCTTCAGTCCATTGTCGGGGATTTTATTTAAAAATTCTTTGGTTGCCGGGGTCGGGCGGCCGGCATGAGTCGGCGAGCCGACTACCACCAGGTTGTACTCGTCAAGGTATTGGGGGTCTATTTCGTTTATTTTGGCAACTTGTAATTCTCCCTCTGCTTCCAGCCGCCTGCCAATAGCCATCGCAATTTTTTCAGTGTTGCCATGAACCGAGTCAAATATTACCAGGCTTTTCATTTTTTCACCTCCGCAGAAGAAATGCCAGATAATATTACTACTAATTAAAAGGTAATCTCAAGGGGTTGATGAGAAAAGTGTTTAATAAAGAGTGATTACAAAATGTTCAAGCAGGGAAAAAGGGTTGTTGCAAGCCAGATAAAACTGGAAAGCAGGGCGTAATAATACCCAAAACGATCAACAGCGAAGGTCAGGTTTATCCGGGGATATTCTCCAAACTGGCTTGCAGCGGGAAAAAGGTCTGTATAGAGTGTTTTGCCGTTCTGGATTTCACCCAGCATTGATGCAACAATACAGAAGGCGGCGGCGGCGCCCAGGATAAAAACAGCCTTTTTAGCCTGGGCGTAACAACCGGGAATAATCAGAGCAACGATGATTGAGGTTACTGGAAGTAAAACGGCCATCAGGGGTTTTAAAGTTTGTATTTCATCCGCCATTGTAAGCACGCTGATTTTGCCGGGTTATCCGGACGTTTCGGATTTTTGTTATGATAGCAGAATTTGGTTAAATAGCGCAGTATTAACAGAATCGGCGGTGCTCGATAAGTATTTTCCTGAGGCTGGGACATTTTGAAACTGTGATGTTTGAGAATTTGGGTATTAAGTTGATTGTAAGATTTGAAGCGCGGCAAGCGGTTTGGTAAAATTTGCCCCAATCAAGTAAACTGTTAACCATAAAAAGCGTAAATTCAAACTACTATCCAAATATTTTTAACTGAAAGGAAGACTGTGAGTAATCTTGTAACCAAACTTAGAATAGCTGCCAGACTTGAACCTGCCCCGATGGGTTTTACGGGTGTTAATGTAGACTCACCCAGGCCCAAACCGGTGCTGATAGCCAGGGTTGGTGGTGAGGCCAGAAAAGTTGTGTCTCTGGTAAAAGGCGCCGACGCTGTTTTTATTGATACACATCAGGAGGAAGTTGCCGACAAGATTATTAAACAGCTGGGCAGTGAAAAGGGCAAAAATAAAACCCCCATTGGTTGCTGGTTGGGCAACAATCCGGAATGTAAAAGTGACTTTAATGTGCTGGTTATGGATACCGACATGACGCTATTAAAGAATGCCAAAGAAGGAAAAGTGCTTGTTGTTGAGCCGAATATTGAAGACAAATATCTCAAGTTTCTGGATGATCTTCCAGTGGATGCAATTATGGTAGCACGGAGTGAGGGGCAGCCATGCCGCTTAACACTTGAAAGCTATGTCCTTTGCCAGAGGATGGCCCTGGCAATTTCTAAGCCACTCGTTGTACATGTCGGCTCAAATATCGGGCCGCAGGAACTTTCAGATATGTGGGATTATGGTATCGATGGCGTGATGGTAGATGTGGATAGTGTTAATCCTTCTTTGATAAACAAGTTTCGCGGTGTTATAGACAGTCTTGATCTGGCAAAGAAGCGTAAGAAAATAAGGCTCACCCCTGTTATTCCTGCAAATGAAGCTCCACAATCCGGAAGTTCCGGTGAGCCCTATCCGGATGAAGATGATGATGAGGAGCCTGATGGGCAGTAGCAAACGGTAAAAAACCTGTAAAAAAGACCGGCTTGGTTGCCGGTCTTTTTTACAGGATCAAGTTTACAGGATCAAGAATATAGTAATTGTAAACTATCCGGGTTTATTTTGAAACCTGCCCCTGGGCGAACTGCCAGAATTTACCCTCTGTGACGATTGATGGGGCAATTACCATGTCAGCGTTATGCATCTCGGAGATATCACTGGCACCGCACAGGCCCATGGCTGTTTTTAGTGCACCCACCAGATTTTGTGAACCGTCAGTTACTGAGGTTGGTCCGTAAAGGATTTGTTCAAGTGTGCCGGTAGTGCCTACTTTAATTCGGGTGCCCCTTGGCAGGGCGGGGTGTGGATGAGACATGCCCCAGTGGTAACCCTTTCCAGGTGAATCCTCAGCCTGGGCAAAAACAGAGCCCAGCATTACACCATCAGCCCCTGCGGCTATAGCTTTACATATTTCGCCACCCCGGTGGAAGCCCCCATCAGTGATTATGGGTACATAGCGCCCAGTTTCTTCGTAATATGCGTCTCTGGCTGCAGCAGAGTCCATGGTAGCTGTAATTTGAGGTACACCTATACCCAGGACGCTTCTTGAAGTACAGGCTGCACCGGGGCCTACGCCTACCATTACGCCACTGACGCCTGTTTTCATTAATGAAAGGCATGCGCTATAGCTGACGCAGTTTCCGACAACCACTGGAATACCTAAAGATTTACATAACTCCTCAAAAATAAGACCGCGAGTACTCCTGGAAACGTGCCTGGCCGTGGTAACTGTAGATTGAACAAACAGTATATCGGCACCGGCTTCAGCGACAATCGGCGCCAGCCGCTTGGTATTTGCCGGGGTCACTGAAACACCGCATGCCACTCCACCTTTTTTAATTTCTCTCACCCTTTCAGCAACCAGATCGTCCTGAATTGGTGCACTGTAAAGTTTCTGCAATACACCTGTAACATTAGCCTGGGGGGCGCTTGTAATTTCTTCCAGCACCTTATCCGGGTTTTCGTAACGGGTGTGTATTCCCTCTAGATTAAGAACGGCAAGGCCGCCGAGCTTGCCCATGGATATGGCAGCTTTAACATCGGTAACGCCATCCATGGCGGCGGCTAATATGGGGATATCTAAAGTGATGTTGCCGATTTTGAGTTCGACACTGGTTTGCTCCGGATTGATGGTTACATCACCGGGAACAATGGCTACATCATCAAAACCATATGCGTGACGAAGTTCTTTAAAGTGGGGGTTAGTCATTGGGTTACTCCTCCTTATTAACCAAGGACTATATCAGAATTACAAGCTTTTAGTCAAGCAAAATTACGCTTAACCTTTACATAAAGTGATTATATTAAGTTATAATGGAGGATAATAATATTTGGATTATTGGAAAAGTTTTTTGTTAGACGCTTAATACGCAGTAAGTTATAATTATACTTTTGGAGGCTTTGGTGCACTGCCTTTATCTGGTCGCAACTCCTATAGGTAACCTCGAAGACATAACATTAAGAGCTCTTCGTATTCTCGGAGAAGCAGGATTGATTGCAGCCGAAGACACCCGTAAAACCAGGCAAATGCTAAAAAAGTACAATATTTCTACTCCTTTAATCAGCTTTAACGATCACAGTAAACACGCCAGAGAAGAATATATTTTAAACCATCTGGAAAAGTTTGATGTTGCCCTTGTTTCCGAAGCCGGTATGCCCGGGATTTCAGATCCGGGCTATGAACTGGTGGTAAAAGCTGTCGAGCGGGGAATAAGGGTGCTTCCTGTACCCGGGGCTTCGGCCGTTACAGGCGCTGTTGCAGTATCGGGCTTGCCGACAGACAGGTTTTGTTATCTGGGATTTTTACCCCGTAAGAAAAAAGAAAGGCGGCTTGCTTTAGAGTCGGTAGCTTTTGAGCCGGGTTCTATTGTTTTGTTTGAGGCTCCGCATAGGCTAATAAGCTCACTAAATGATATAATGGCGGTGCTGGGCGACAGGCGCATTGCCATCGCCAGGGAGATGACCAAAATCTACGAAGAAGTTTTTCGTGGGCGAGTGAGCCAGGCGTTGGAGTATTTCAGTGCGCCAAAGGGTGAATTTACTCTGGTGATTGAAGGTTGCAAAGAACCGGAACCATCAGGGCTTACCGATGAGGATATCAGGCAACTTAAAGAAATGAAAGAATCCGGCACGGGCGCCAGGGATGCGGTTATGAGGCTTACTCGTAGAACGGGCTTGAGCCGGCGAACTGTGTATCAGGCCTGGCTGGATATAAATAGCAAAGATTAGCATTTTCGAAAGGAGTAATAAATAAATATGCGAAGGGGTTGTATTTCACTGGGCAATGTAAAGTGTGGCCAGTGCTCTCAAAACATTCCGTACCCGGAAAGATACTTGGTAGTTGACGAGGAAGAGGGTAAAGAAGTGGATAACGGAAAATCGGTTTATTATTGCACTGCCTGCGCCATTAAAAAGGGTTATGCCCATTACAAAAGGGAGAAAGGCGAAAACATTCTAACATTCTTACCAGAACCGGAGGTAGGCCAGGAATAACACGTGATAAAACAGATACCTTTTAAAGGTTCTTCTCTTTCATTGCGATTATTTTAAATAAGCTGGCTATTTTATTAATGACAGAACGTATTTATATCGGTGTAGCCTGGCCTTATGCCAATAGTCATCTTCATCTGGGACAAATAGCCGGGGCTTATTTGCCTCCGGATATTTTTGCCCGTTACCACCGGGTTAAGGGTAACGAGGTGCTCATGGTTACCGGGTCTGATATGCATGGCACTCCCATTACTATTACTGCAGAACGGGAAGGTTGCTCTCCATCAGAGGTAGCAGAAAAGTACCACCGCACTTTTCTTGATTGCTGGGAAAAGCTGGGAATTTCATTTGATTTATTTACACATACAGATACTGCCAACCACGCCGAAGTTTCACAGGACATTTTTCTTAAGCTGTATAATCAGGGTGATATCTATAAAGATACTGTTTTGCAGCCATGGTGCTCAAGGTGTAAGCGTTATTTGCCCGACCGCTATATTGAAGGAACTTGTCCCGATTGTGAATACGATGGGGCACGGGGCGATCAGTGTGACAAGTGTGGCCAGCCTTTAAACCCGGTAGATTTGAAAAGCCCCCGTTGCGGGCTATGTGGCAACAGCCCGGAATTCAAAGAATCACAGCATTTTTTTCTGCGCCTTTCCGCTTTTCAGGACAGGCTTATTGAATGGGTAAAGACCAGGGAAAAGTTATGGCGTCCGAATGTATACCGGTTTACCCTGAGTTATCTTGAGAATGGGTTGAAGGACCGGGCCATTACACGGGATATAGATTGGGGTATTCCGTTGCCGATTGAGGGCTACCCCGGCAAGCGCATTTATGTATGGTTTGAGGCTGTCATAGGTTATCTTTCCGCGGCCAAAGAATGGGCTGCAAATAAAGGTGAGCCGGAAAAATGGAGGGATCTCTGGCAGGGTGAAACTGCCAAAAGCTACTATTTTATTGGCAAGGACAATATTCCCTTTCATACAATAATCTGGCCGGCGATGTTAATGGGTTATGAGGGCCTGAATCTGCCCTATGATGTTCCAGCAAATGAGTACCTTACAATTGAGGGCAGAAAGCTTTCGAGTTCGCGTAACTGGGCGGTTTGGCTGCCGGATTATCTTTCGCGCTATCATCCGGACCCATTGCGGTATCTGCTCAGTGTAAATATGCCCGAGACTTCCGATACCGATTTTTCCTGGCGTGAATTTGTGCGCCGCAATAATGATGAACTGGTAGCTACTTATGGTAACCTCGTACAGAGAGTTTTAACCATTGTATACCGTAATTATGATGGACAGGTTCCACATCCCGGGGGTATGGATGAGGCTGATAAAACCCTGCTTGACAATACAAGGCGCACTTTTTATAAAGTGGACGAGATGCTTTACTCATGCCGTTTCAGGGAAGCTATCCGGTCTGCAATGACACTGGCGGGAGAAGCCAACCGTTATCTTGAAGTAAAATCCCCCTGGAAAGAAATGAAAAACGACAAAGCCAAAGCGGCTACTTCCCTTTATGTAGCTCTTTGCGTGATTGATACTTTAAAGACTGCGTTGTATCCCTTTTTGCCCTTCAGTTCCCAAAAACTACACCAGTATTTGGGGTACTCTGGTAAAATTGAAGATTATGGATGGAAGCCGGAGCAAGTCAGGCCAGGGCAAGAGTTGCAGCCGCCTGAGCCGCTGTTTGTTAAACTTGATAATTCGGTTGTAGAAGAAGAAACCAGCCGGCTGGGTATTTAGCAGGAGGTTGTGTGAAAGACGTAATTTATGGGCCTGTAAATGAAGACCTTGAAAGAGTCAAGGCTATGCTTACGCAACTTAATCCGGGCGGAGTGACAGATTTTCCGGACTCCAGCGCAATGTTAAGCCAGATACTGGGTGGAGGCAAACTTCTGAGGCCTTTGCTGGTACTTCATGCTGGCAATTTTTTCAACTATAATCCTGAAAAACTGTTGCCCATGGCTGCTTCTGCTGAGCTTCTGCATGTATCCACGCTGGTGCATGATGATGCCATTGATAAGGCCGACCGGAGGCGGGGGCGGCCAACCGTTAACTCTATCTGGGGAACCGACAAAGCTATAGTTCTGGGTGACTTTCTTTTCGCCTGTTCCGGTCATCTTGCTGCTGAAACCGAGAGCATTCGAGCGGTAAAGTTGTTTGCCGGAGCATTGGCAAATATTTCAACCGGTGAATTACGTCAGAGTTTTAGTGCCTATAATCTTGATCAGGGCTTTGATCAGTATTTGAAGCGTATTATTGGCAAGACGGCTTCCCTCTTTGCCATGTCCACTGAGACCGGAGCGGTTTTGAGTGATGCCCCTGAAGACGCAGTGGAGATATTAAAAAATTACGGACTCAAGTTGGGAATCGCATTTCAAATAATGGATGACCTGCTTGATTTCATAGGCACCGAAGAAGAACTGGGCAAGCCTGTAGGCTCTGACCTGTTACAGGGCACTGTTACTTTGCCCGCCCTGAAAATAATCGAAAAATACAGGGCAGACAACCCGGTTAGCCGCCTGTTTGAAGGCAAAGGCGACAAAGAAAGCAATATTAATGAAGCGGTTGCCATGGTAAAAGAAACAGAAATCATGGATGAATGCCTCCAAGGTGCTATGGATTACAGCCGGGAGGCGTGCAAAGACTTGAAAAATTTGCCTGCCAGCCCCAGCATCGAATCCTTAAATGCACTGGCTGATTCCATGGTTAAAAGGCGGAATTAGTTGTTCCATCCAGATAACACTCTACTTTTTGAGTAGGCAATCTGGCTTTAAATTCATCAACTGCAAAACCACAGGCTTCAAGGGCTTCACCCCTGTGGCCGGCAGCTACAGCTATCACCAGGTTGATATCACCTACATTCAACCTTCCAATACGGTGAACTATGGACATATCGTTGAGGGGCCAGCGTTCTTGAGCCTCGGCAACTATTGATTCAAGCCTTTCGGCTGCTTTATTGCCCTCGTCGCTGTACTCTACATATTCAACGGGTTTATCAAGGTTGGTATTCCTTATAAGGCCCACGTATGTAGCCACACAGCCGCTGTCAAGGGTTCTTGTCTGGTTAACTACGTGTTCAGGTGATATAGGCGTTGTTGTAATTTCTATCATGTATTGCTCCCTTTAGAAGAATCCGGACCATCGTCTTTTTTTAATCCGGCTCTTCTTTTTCGAGTGGTGTCACTTTGAGGGTTTGGCTTTTTAGTGGTGGTAGATTTAGCCTTGCTGTCTCTTGTGGTTTTATTTTTTGTACCGGAAGTGGTTTTTACCGGTTTTTTTAGAGCGGCAGCTTTCTTCTTGGCGTTTAAGGGTTCACTGAAGGCCTTTTCAAGTTCGTCGCCTTCAAGCCCTTCTCTGGTCATAAGTAAATTGGAAATATGGATTAACCTTTCACGGTTTTTGTTCAAGATACGGCTGGCAGTTTCATATGCTTCCCCGATGATGGCGTTTACTTCATCATCTATTACATCGGCAATCCTGTCGCCG
>PUOQ01000104.1 GCA_003552785.1 Dehalococcoidia bacterium | reverse complement strand
ATCCGGCCATGAAATTTGCCGCCGGCCCGCGCCGGGAACTGGGCATTCGCACTGTTTTTAACCTGCTTGGCCCTCTGGCCAACCCGGCATGTGCCGCCTCACAGGTAGTCGGTGTAGCCGACGAAATCCTGGCTCAAAAAATTGCCAGCGTATTGAGAGCATTGGGGAGCCAGCGCGCACTGGTAGTATATGGCCAGGACGGCCTGGATGAGCTTACGGTATGTGAAGATAACCTGATAATCGAGGTAAAAAACGGTGAACTCAACCGGTTCCAGCTTAAACCTGAAGAAGCTGGGCTTAAGCGTCACCCCAGAGGAAGCCTTGGCGGAGGCACCACCGCCCAAAACGCAGTTCATTTACTGAACGTACTTTCCGGGCAAGAAGGGCCACGCCTGGATGCGGTACTGCTTAATTCCGCCGCCGCCATGCTGGCAGGAGGTAAAACAAGCACTTTTTATGAGGGCGTTGAACTGTCGCGATACCTGATACAGGATGGTAAAGCTCTCCAAAAATTGGAAGGCTTAATAAAGCTAAGCCGGGAACTGGCATAAATATGTCAATACTGAAAGATATTATAAGAGATAAACGCGCTGAAGTTGCAGCCCTCAAGGCGGATGCTCCCCTGGAGGAAATGCGCCGATTGGCCTTAAATACCCGGGCACCCAAAAGCCTTGGCCGCGCACTAAGCGGTGATAAACTAAAACTTATTGCCGAAATCAAAAAGGCCTCACCTTCAAAAGGTTTACTTGCTCCAAATTTGGATGCGGTTAACCTGGCCAAAATATACACCCGAAACGGAGCAGCCGTTATTTCAGTAATCACCGAAAAGAACTATTTCCAGGGGGATATTAGCTATCTTGCCAGCATAAAGAAAGCCCTCGGTCCACCCTGTCCTCCCCTGCTCAGGAAGGACTTCATCTTTGAACCCTACCAGGTATACGAAACACGGGCCCGGGGAGCAGACGGCCTTTTACTTATCGCGGCTGCCTTAAACCGTGCGGAGCTGGCCAGTTTACTCAGCTTAAGCCATAAACTGCAGCTTGATTGTATTGTGGAAGTACATAACAAAAAAGAATTACAGGCCGCTCTTGAATGCGGCGCTGAAATAATCGGCATCAACAACAGGAACCTGGATACATTTGAAGTGAACTTGGATACAACCCGCCTTTTAATACCACTTATTCCCGGCAACTGCACGGTAGTAAGTGAGAGCGGTTTTAAAAACCACCGGGATGTAGAAAGTATTAGATCCCTGGGCATCAACGCAATCCTGGTTGGCGAAGCCCTGGTGACACAGCCTGATATAGCCCGAAAAATCAGAGAATTGTTATGATAAAAGTTAAAATATGCGGCATCACCAGTGTAGAGCATGCATTGGCCACCGCCCATGCCGGGGCCGACTATTTAGGGCTTGTTTTTGCGCCGGGCAAGCGCAGGGTGGAGAAAAACAAAGCCGCTAAAATTACTGCAGCTATTAAAAACCTGGCAGAAAAACCGCTGGTGGCCGGGGTTTTTGTAAACCTTCCAGCAGATGAAATAAACCAAACCGCAAATTACTGCCGGCTGGATTGCGTTCAACTTAGTGGCAATGAAAGCCTGGAATACTGTAGAGATATAGAACTGCCCATTATAAAGGCTGTCCGCATTGCCCATGATAGTAATCCGGCCAAAATTCAAAACGAAATAGAAGCCGTTTTTAGTGCCGGGTTGAAAAACCGTCCGGTGTGCCTGCTGGACACCAAAACCGGGGGGAAGTTTGGTGGTACAGGTAAAACTTTTGACTGGGAGCTGGCCAGGTGCACCCCTGCCAGCTATCCGGTAATGATTGCCGGCGGGCTTTCACCGGATAACATTTGCCGGCTGGTTGAAACAATACAGCCCTGGGGTGTGGATGTTTCTACCGGTGTTGAAACAGCGGGGCAAAAAGACATAAGCAAGATAAAACAATTTATTAAAAAAGTAAAAAATCTGGATAGTAAAAATTATGCTGACATCACCAGTAACCAAAGCCGGCAAAAAGACTGATGCCTCCCATCAAGCCCGGGCAGGTATTTAATTGTGCATATAAATCAATCAGGAGGTTACACAATGCAACCAGATAACAAGGGATATTTCGGCAGCTTTGGCGGACAATACGTGCCCGAAACGTTGATTCCAGCCCTGGATGAGCTGGCCGGTGCATATGAAAAATATAAAAATGATTCCTTCTTTCAAGCCGAACTTGCAAGGCTTAACACAAGTTACAGCGGCCGGCCCACACCGCTTTACCCGGCCTCAAGGCTGACCCTCCGTTGTGGTGGTGGGCGCATACTGCTCAAGAGAGAAGATTTAACCCACACCGGTGCCCATAAGATTAACAACGCGCTGGGGCAGGGGCTCCTGGCCAAACAGATGGGAAAAAAACGCATCGTAGCCGAAACCGGAGCGGGCCAGCACGGGGTAGCTACGGCAGCAGTTTGCGCCATGCTTGGCCTTGAATGTGTTGTTTATATGGGCAGTGAAGATATTAAGCGGCAGGCATTGAACGTAACCAGAATGAAACTGATGGGAGCCAGGGTTATTCCGGTTGCTACAGGTTCATGTACTCTAAAAGACGCCATCAACGAGGCAATAAGGTACTGGATTACCAACGTATCCACCAGCCACTACCTGCTGGGATCAGTTGTAGGCCCGCATCCATATCCACGTATCGTCCGGGACTTCCAATCTGTCATCGGAATTGAAGCCAGGCAACAAATGCTTGAATGTGACGGCAGGCTGCCGGATTATGTGGTAGCCTGCGTCGGCGGCGGCAGCAATGCCATGGGCATCTTCCACGCCTTTTTGCCGGATGAAGCTGTAAAGCTTGTGGGGGTGGAAGCGGCCGGAAAAGGGGTTGAAAGCGGCCACCATGGGGCTACGCTCAACGCCGGCTCGCCAGGAATATTGCACGGCTCTAAATCATACCTCCTGCAGGATTCTAACGGCCAGGTTTCGGCCACCCATTCCATTTCAGCCGGGCTGGATTATCCTGGTGTCGGCCCGGAGCACAGTTATCTCAAAGACAGCGGCCGGGTAAAATACGTAAGTGCAGATGACGCCCAGGCGCTTGAAGGCTTCAAAATGCTAAGCAGTACAGAAGGCATTATCCCGGCCCTGGAAACCGCCCATGCTATATTCACAGCTACCCGGCTGGCTTCAAACATGGGCCGGAATGAAGTAGTTCTTGTTTGCCTTAGCGGCCGGGGAGATAAAGACATGGAAATAGCAACGCCTTACCTGGAGGTGGAAAGTGAATAAAATTGACCGGGTTTTTAATAAAAAAGGGTCCAAAGCCCTGGTTGGCTACATCACTACCGGTTATCCAGACGTGGATACAACTCTAAAGGCTGTGCCGGTAATGGTTGAGAACGGCTGCGACATAATCGAGCTTGGCATCCCCTTCTCCGACCCCATCGGTGACGGCCCGGTTATTCAGCAGGCCAGCTATCATGCGCTTCAAAACGGCATTAACATGGAAAAGTGCTTTGAGGCGGCCTCAGCTCTGTCCGGGCAAATCGATGCACCACTGGTTTTCATGTCCTATTTCAACCCCGTTCTCCACTATGGCATCGAACGTTTTGCCTGCTCGGCTGCCTCTGCCGGAATAAGCGGCCTGATTGTACCTGACCTGCCGCCGGGAGAAAGCCTTGAGTTACGAAAAGCATGCCGCAGCTGCGATATTCACCTGATCTACATGCTTTCACCCAACAGCACCCCGGAGCGCATCCGGCTGGTAGCACAAAACGCGGGCGGTTTTATCTACCTGGTAACAATAACCGGGGTAACCGGTGCACGCCGGTCCTTCCCGCCGGAATTACCCGCGCTGATAGAGCATATCAAAGCAGCCACTCAGGTTCCACTGTGCGCCGGCTTTGGCATTTCAACCCCCGCACAGGTTAAAACTATGGCAAGCATTACTGACGGGGTTATCTTCGGCAGCCGCCTTATCCAGTTAATTGACGAGGACCCTTCATTGAAGAAAGCCGGGCAATTCATAAGAAGCTTGAAAGAAGCTCTTGATGGTGCCTGAAGTTGTTTTGGTTTATTGCCAGATGCCCCTCTCCGGCCTTTGGGGCGCTTCCATCCGCAAAATAATTGCCGGCCGGCCACGCATAGGGTAAAATAACATAATTGTAAAATTGGCACTTTGCCCTAAAATAGACGGTTCTATTTATCTTAACCAGGAAGGTGCTCTCATGAATAATAACGGCAGCCTGGTGGTTAAAACCAGCAACCTTACCAAACACTTTGGTAAAACATTGGCTGTTGATGACCTCAATATAGAAGTATACCGGGGGGAAGTTTTTGGTTTTTTGGGCCCCAATGGATCCGGAAAAAGCACGACTCTGGGGATGATGCTTGGGCTTATCACCCCTACTTCAGGCAGAGTAGAACTTTTCGGCCATGATGTTCAAAAGGAGTTGCCCCGAATACTGGAAAAAACCGGAGCTGTTACAGAAAGCATAGGCTTTTACCCCTACCTTTCCGGAAAAGAAAACCTGGAATATATTTCAAAAATCACCCGGGGGATAAACAGCAGTAGAATCAGGGAAGTCCTGGATCTGGTAGAACTCTCCGGGCGCGAGAATGACAAGTTCAGTAATTACTCCCTGGGCATGAAGCAGCGCCTGGCGATCGCCTGCGCCCTGCTTAACGACCCGGAATTTTTACTACTGGACGAACCTACCAATGGGCTGGACCCGGCCGGCATGAAGGAAATCCGACAGCTAATCATTAAACTGGGCCATGAAGGTAAAACCATTTTCTTAAACAGCCACCTGCTGCATGAAATAGAACAGGTTTGTAACCGTGTCGCAATTTTAAAAAAAGGCAGGGTAGTCATCCAGGGCCTTACAGATAAATTAATGAACAAAGGCAACGTGCTGCAAATAAGAGTAACCGAACCAGATAAAGCCATGAACGCACTCCAGAATGTTAACTGGATAGATTCCATTACCAGGGAGGAAGACAAACTCCTGCTCGGCGTTAAAGCCGATAAATATGCTGAAATAAGCCGCATTCTGGCCGAAGAACATGTCTTTTTGACTGAAATGAAAGCCGCTGAAAATAAACTTGAGGACTACTTCCTTAAAATGACCGACGAGGGAAAAAATGCTTGATATGATCAGGGGTGAACTTTTCAAACTGCGCAAAAGGAACCTGACGTGGATACTGGCTGTCGTGCTGGCTGCCTACTTTTGCCTGATATTTTTTGCTACCTACGGAATTGTTTCCAACCCTCCAGGACGGATGCCTGCGGAGGTAATTGAGCATATAAAAGCTTCCCTTCAATTTCCAAAAGCCGCCAACCTGATATTCCACACGGCAAATAATATCGGCATCATACTATTAATCATCCTCACAGCATCATCTATCGGCAGCGAGTACGGCTGGGGCTCAATCAGGCAGATACTTACAAGAAACGGAACCAGGCACAATCTGGTTTTTTCGAAATTGATTTCACTCTTAATTATTACCTTTATAGGACTGGTTATATCTGTTATTGTCGGTTTTATTCTGACGGTAATTACATCCGCTCTGTTAAATACCATCGGCTGGGATTTTGTAACGGCGGCCTTTTTGCAGGAGCAACTGCAGAATTTCGGCTGGACACTGTATTCCCTGCTTCCCTACATATTATTGACAGCCTTTTTTGCTTTCCTGGGCCGGTCGGCCATTGCAGGCATCGGCGGAGGGCTGGGTTTCTTTTTCGTAGAAGCCATAGCTGTAGGGATTTTTAACCAGGCGGGCGGGTGGCTGGCTAAAATACCCAACTATCTCATCGGTCCCAATGTTGAAGCAATCATTCCGGAAAGTGTTTTTGCTCAGGGGCCGTTCAGCTTTAACGGCGAGCCGCTTTCGGCATTGCATTCCTCAATTACCATTGCCGTGTATTGCATTGCTCTGGTTTTAATCTCGTTATGGCTGTTTAAAAAGAGAGACTTAACCGCCTGACACAGATTCAGGTATTCAACCGGTATTGTTGATTTTAACTGTACAGAGATTGTTAGATATACACCCTTTAAATAGGTTATAATCCCCTTATTATCCAAGCCGGTAAAGTAAGAATATGTGTGAATTTTGCCACAAACATGGAGAGGGAAAGCGCTGGTATCTACAGGCCAGTAACTACGCCGAGGAACTTTTAAGCGATATTAAGCGCCGGCGCTACATCTATGACTTTATCAAGCACCCCGAAAAATCTGCCGAAGGCGTTGAAAAACTGGGGAAAATTAAAGCACTGCCCGGGTTTGTTCAATCTGTTATAAACCCTTATATAACCTACCGGCAAAAGAAATCTCACTACGGCCAGGTAGTGCCCCTCGAAGAATGTGAAAAAATATTCGATTCTCTCAGTTCAATAGTTCGAATTTCATGTTACTGCCGTCATACAACAGTCGGCAGCGAGCAGCGTTATTGTTATTGCCTCAGCATGGCACCCAACGGAGGCATGATGGCAAAGCTGATCAGTGAGGTAGGCGCCTCTTACCTCACCGGACCGGATACATCAGGCATGGAAGTGATGAGCAAGGAGCAGGCCCTGGCTGAACTGAATAATCATGAACAAGAAGGGCTTTGCCATACTGTCTGGACATTTGTCACTCCATTTATCGGTGCAATTTGTAATTGCGACCGAACCGATTGCCTGGCCATGCGCGCTACGGTTGGTTATGATTTTCCAATTATGTTTCGGGCTGAATATATTGCAGAAATCGATCCAGCCTCATGTGAAGGATGCCGCACCTGCATGCAGTATTGCCAGTTCGGGGCTATAAGCTACAGTGCCGCAGAAAAGAAATCAAGGATCGACCTCGGTCGCTGCTTTGGATGCGGAATATGCCGGGCGGGTTGTAAAAATAAAGCCATCACACTTTCAGAGCGTCAAAAAAACCCGCTGGTTTCCAACCTGTGGTAAAAATGCTGGAAAGCAGCATATTCAAGCGATAACAGCCAGCACCTCTACCTGGCCACCTGCAACTACTTGAGCGCAAGCACATTGACTTTTGAAAAGCGCGGCTTTGGTAAAAGGTTTTATTATAAAGTTTTATGTTAAGTTAAAAGCCGCGTGCCCGGGAATAAAACCGGCTCAGCTTATAAATTTAGCCTGCAGCCAATGCCGGAGCAGCTCAACCAGCTCAGGGTGGACAGGTTTTTTAGCACTGTCCCGGTACATGCCTTTTATGTCTGTCAGGGCTATATCTTCACTGGCTTCTTTCAAAGGGTGGTTCATGTTTTCAATCACCCTCCAGGTAACTTCACCTGTTACCAGCCCCGGCAACTCTTTTAACCTTTCCGGATCCGACTGAATATCTTTGGAGCCGGTCGCAGCCAGTACCGGGCAGGTAACAGCCGGCATGTCTTCACGCACGTTGTATTCCAGGTGCTCCCGCATCCACCTGGCATTAATCTTGCTAAAATTGGCGCGAATAACGTCCTTTTCGGACTTGCGTACTTTTTCCAGAAGTTTTTGTGCCTGCTTTTCTCCCCTTTTATCGATTTTTAGAAACCGGTAGAGCCAGCCCCTGATGCCTTTTTGCTTCATCAGTTCCGCAAAAATAATGCGCCTCTGGCGGCTCAGTGCTTCTTCGAGAGTCTCAGCAGCGCCGGCCAGAAGAACCAGCCCGGCTACACTGTTCCTGGCCGCACAGGCAGTGCTTAAAAGGCAACCCTCGCTGTGGCCAAGCAATACCACCTTACCCGGATCAACAGACGAATGTTCTTTAAGAAAAGACACGCACGCCCCGGCATCCTCAACCAGGTCCCACATACCGGTTTCAAGAAAATTACCCAGGCTACTGCCGACTCCACGCTTATCGTACCTGAGCACCGCAAAGCCCCAGCTGTTTAGCAAACGGGCTAAATCTTTATACAGGTTCAATTCAAATTTCAGGTCCGGCGTGTTGCCATCCCTGTCTATCCTACCGGTGCCGGCAACAATCAAAACCGCCGGATACCTTTCCTTCTCTTCTTTAGGCAGGGAAAGAGTTCCCCTTAATGTATATTTACCCTTTATGGTAACTCCTTTTGCCATGCTGCCCCTGGTTTCTAAATTGCTTGTCATTTTTTCTCCGTTTATTTAATTAGGTGCCAGCTGTGCATACTGGATTATACCACTGCGCGTAATGAGTGTGAACTGCCAGAGTTTCTCTTTAAGGCACAGGTGTTTACCGTTTCAACCCCCGGCTGATTAATGGTATTATTACGGTTGCACTAAATTAAAATAATGAAGCAATGGCTGCTTCTCTAAAGCCGTAAAGCAAGGAGTAAAAACGATGCGAGCCGTTATTACTGTCATAGGCACAGATAAAGTAGGGATAATTGCCGGGGTAAGTAGTATACTTTCAGAATCAAACGTCAACATTCTGGATATTACCCAGACTACCATGCAGGAGCTTTTCACCATGATAATGCTGGTAGACACCTCCAAAGCCAACATAAACTTCGAGGCCCTTGCCGGCAAACTGGATGCAAGGGGAGAAGAGCTCGGCCTCAAAATAAGGATACAGCACGAAGATATTTTTAAATCCATGCACGAAATATAATAAAAATGTCCATACTTTATATATTTGGAGCCAGCTATGATTAATCCACGAAAAATATTTGAAACCATAAACATGATTTCAAGCGAGAACCTGGACATCAGGACCATCACGCTGGGAATTTCACTCAGGGACTGCGCCCACCCTGATATAGATGAACTGAGCAGGCGCATTTACGACAAGATAACCCGTACGGGCAGAGACCTTGTTAAAACCGGTGAAGATATTGAGCGGGACTACGGTATACCAATAATAAATAAACGTATTTCGGTAACCCCGATCTCAATCGTAAGCGAAAGCAGCCATGGAGACAACTTCGAAATAGCCCGTGCCATGGACCGGGCGGCCGCTGAGCTGGGTGTTAATTTTATCGGCGGCTACACCGCTCTGGTGCACAAAGGCTACACCAAAGGGGATAAGAACCTGATTGAATCCATTCCTCAGGTTCTTACCCAAACCAGGCACGTTTGCGCTTCGGTAAATGTAGCCACTACCAGAGCAGGCATCAACATGGATGCCGTCGCCCGGATGGGCCAGATAATAAAGCAGACATCGCAAATGGCCCGGGACGGTAACTCCATCGCCTGCACGAGGCTGGTGGTTTTTGCCAACGCACCGGAGGATAACCCTTTCATGGCAGGCTCATTCCACGGCATCGGTGAACCCGAAAATGTAATTAATGTTGGCGTTAGCGGTCCGGGTGTGGTTCAAAGCGCCCTGAAAAAACTAGAACCGAATGCCGACTTCAGCCAAATATCAGAAACTATCAAGAAAACAGCCTTCAAAATAACCCGCATGGGCCAGCTGGTGGCCACCGAAGCCTCCAAACGCCTGGGCATACCTTTTGGAGTGGTCGATATTTCGCTTGCTCCAACCCCTGCTATCGGGGACAGCGTTGCTTTTATCCTGGAAGAAATGGGCCTTGAAAAATGCGGAGCGCATGGCACCACGGCGGCGCTTGCCCTGCTGAATGATGCCGTTAAAAAAGGCGGCGTGATGGCCAGCTCGCATGTAGGCGGCCTGTCGGGTGCTTTTATACCGGTATGTGAAGATACAGGCATGATCGAGGCAGTCAGGTGCGGGGCCTTGTCGCTGGACAAGCTGGAAGCCATGACGTGCGTTTGTTCGGTTGGCCTGGATATGATACCTGTACCGGGAGACACACCGGATTATACCATTGCCGCTATCATTGCAGACGAAGCCGCAGTGGGTGTATCAAACAATAAGACCACTGCCGTTAGAATTATTCCCGTATATGGCAAAAAAGAAGGCGAGGTGGTTGAATTCGGTGGCCTGCTGGGCAGGGGTTTTATAATGCCGGTCAACAAATTTTCTTCAAGCGCCTTCATTAAAAGAGGCGGCAGAATCCCTGCACCCATCCACAGCCTGAGAAACTAATTAACAAATGGGAATTGCTGCCTAAAAACGGTGGCCGGCCGTGCTTATAACTGACCGGCTTCTCCCCAGATTATAGAGTATTCCGCATATCCGGGGTAATTCCGGCTTTTTATATAAGAAACCTCGACTTGCATAGCTTTGCCGTCTTCATACTCTGCGGTGAATATTTCCCGTATTGGAGTGCTGCTATGATGGAAACCATCCATTGCGCCGACTTTTTCCTCAAAAAAGGCGATCACATCTTCTGGCTCTGCCGGTGCTACATACTGAACATGGCCCGAACCGTTATCGGTTATAAAGGCTATACGAACTGAATCCGGGTACAGTTCAACCATATCCGGGTCTTCACCGCTTACTTCCCGGGGTGCTGAGTCATCACCATTGGAAGGCGCGCCCGGGCCGGGCTCGACTGGATCCCCGTTTTCAGTGCAGGATGGTAAAAACAAAGACAGTAAAAGTGCCGTAGCAAATAAACCCGCAAAGAGCCGTTTTCCTTTAACAAACTTCACTGCTTTAAATCCTCCTCAAACTACTGGACTATAATGCACTTCTATTTCAGTTGAAAAGCCCTATAAGCTTACAAGCGCATATTAGCAAACATTCAGGCCGCAGGTCAATTCGCAGTCTCTTCCAATACAAGATGAGCCTGAAGAGGGTCTCGGTTTCCAATACAAGATGAGCCTGAAAGAGTAAGGCGGTTCCTTATATGATTGGGGCATGCTGATATTGATGAAGGATACACAATTACAAAGGGTCGACCAGGTAAAGGGATTTCTAAAAGGTAGCGAGGTGATAGAGTTTAAAGGGCAAACTTCAGATGAGAAATATCTCTGGACTGAGGAGGTGTTGATAAAGTTTAAATATCGCCGCCTGAGTAAAGGTGATAAAGGGATATTGCGCCGGTATATAGAGAAGGTCACCGGGTATTCCCGCTCTCAGGTAGCCAGGCTGATAGCAGATTACAAGCAGACGGGACGGTTGCAAAAGACCAGGTACATCAGGCACCGCTTCCCCCGGAAATACACGCCCAAAGAGATCGAGCTGCTTGCCAGGACGGATGAACTACATGGGTTTTTGAGCGGACCGGCCACCAAAAAGATCCTTCAGCGGGAATATGAAGTTTACGGTAACAATGAGTTTAAGCGTATTTCCCGGATATCTGTTGCCCATCTGTATAACCAGAGAAAAAGTAGCATCTACCGCGCTGTTGCTAAAAGATACACCAAAACAAAGCCGGCTGTATCAAGAATTGGACAGAGGGCAAAACCAGATGCCATGGGGCAACCCGGCTGCATCCGGGTAGATACAGTCCACCAGGGAGACCTTAACGGCCACAAAGGGGTGTACCATATCAATGCCATAGATGAGGTTACCCAGTGGGAAATCGTGGCTTCTGTCGAAAAGATATCAGAGGCCTATCTGGTACCGGTGCTGGGGAGCATGCTGGAAGAATTCCCCTTTGTTGTCAGGGGATTCCATTCTGATAACGGGTCTGAGTTTGTAAACAATATAGTAGCCCGGCTGCTCCATAAGATGCTGATAACATTTACCAAATCAAGGCCCCGGCAAAGCAATGACAACGGACTGGTGGAGACCAAGAACGGTTCTGTTATACGCAAACAGCTGGGGTATGCCTATATCCCGCAGGGGTGTGCTGAGTTAATCAACCAGTTCAATAAGGACTTCTTCAATCTGTATATCAACTTCCACCGTCCATGTTTCTTTCCGGTACCGGTTACCGATTCCAAAGGCAAAATCAGGAAAACCTATCCTTATGAAGAAGTGAGGACGCCTTATGAAAAGCTAAAATCTATACCTGATCCTGAAAGTTACCTCCGTGCTGGGGTTACTTTTGACAAGCTTGATGCAATTGCAATGAAAATGAGCGATAATCAATTCGCAGAAAGGATGGTAAATGCCCATTCCGTACTCTTTAAGCAAATCTCAAGGTTTGGTAATCCGGTTACTTGAAACCCTTTATTCAGGCTCATTATTCAATTAGAATAGAGTT
>PUOQ01000029.1 GCA_003552785.1 Dehalococcoidia bacterium | reverse complement strand
CCCTGACAAATCCGGTCTTACAGTCCTTGACAAGGACGAAATTGTTACCGAAATCTCGGTACCAGCCCCCGGGTCAGGTGTAAAGAGCGCCTACATTAAGTTTGCTTTCAGGAAAGCCATCGATTTCCCGATTGCCAGCTGTGCGGCGGTAATAGGTAATGGTTCTGCAAGCATATGCATGAATGCTGTTGCCGGAATTCCCCGCAAGGCTACCGGTGCAGAGGACGCCATAGCCGGGCAAAATATTAATGAGGCAAACGCCGAAGCGGCTGCCGAAGCGGCACTAAGCGGAGCCTCGCCCCTTGCAAAGAACGGCTATATGGTTCAGGTGGCAAAAACTGTTGTAAAGCGTGCCATACTTGCCTGTGCTTAATAACCTGTTTTAGCCTGAGCTAAACCATACTTTCTATGCCGGGCGGGGAAACCCGCCCGGCATAGCGCTTGTCAGCTATTGGCAATAATAGAGTTTTTGGGTTAAAATGATATATGGAAGTTTGGTCAGGAGGGTGAAGATGATTGCGAGATTGGGAAAGATAAAGAAAAGAACCCTTGCCTTTTTTCTGGCGGTTCCACTGCTTGCCATAACATCGGTAACCACCGCTTCCTGCCCCGTATGCGATGGTACGGGCACTCTTGATGTTTCAGAAGGCATGGATAAAGTAAAAATCATGGAATATGACACCTGGGAGTGGCGCATAACCCGGGATGCATGCGGCCTCTTCATACTCTACTACTGGGATATTGACATCCGCCTGGTAAACGAAGGAGAGGAAGATGTCGAAGGCTGGGTAAAACATACCCTGTACGACATCACCCGGGACGACAAGCCTGTTATAGATGAGCAGTACCGCCCGGTAAGCCTTTCGGGAAGCTCTGTTGTTACTGAATCCTATACCGTGGTGTTTGGCACCGGGGTTGATGCATACGGTAAAACCGGTGTAGAAATCGAAATTATGGAAGGGGACATCCCCGACCCAACCTGTGACGGCACCGGCAGGGTTCCTTCAAACGTCTGGATATTTGCCGACGGGCTTAAAAGCAGCCTGGAGGAAGCCATAAGGGATGAGGCGACCTACTCTCCTCCACAGGTGATAGACTGGGAGGACTATTACTTCTTTGACGAGTAATATAAGATAACAACTTAAAATTTCAACCGGGAGGATTGAATGTCTGACAACTGGCAGTCTGCCTTTGAATCTCTGGAAGATTACATTATTTCAAACCCCAGTATCAAAATTGAACCCAGGGTTTTAGCTATACCCAAGGAAAAACGGGAAGTATTTTATCAACACTTTGACCGAGTTAGAACTGCTTTTATAAAAGATTACTTCTCCAGTCAACTAAAAAAGGCTCATGAGCTGAGTGCTAACTTCAGAGAAATCGCTGAAGATGTCAGCCAGAGCTTGAAATTCAACGAAGAAGTTGAGCTAGAACCTAAACTCAAACGGCTTATTGACAACCCAATGGACGGCATGATACGGGCTTTATACGATCCATTGGTTGACTTGCTCAAGGGCAGAATTGATCAAGAAGAATTTATGGCAAAAGGGTTAAACTTGGTTGAGCACCATTATAAAAACCTTTATTTAGAAGGGGTTGATTTATGGGTTATGCTGGCTCTTGTCAGGTGGCTGGAACCAGCTGAATTGTTATATGTATCCCAGAAAAAGCCCAACTCTATCAATTCATTAACAGAACTATATCAGGCCGGACAACGGGTCGAACCGGTGCCGGATACGAGCCGGGCAACAAGGCTCAGTTTTTATCCATGGACATGGCATACCTTTATAGTGCCGGATTTGATCGTTTTTTCAAACAAGCTAAACAAATACGTAGCCTTAAGGAAAAGCCTGCCGGTAAATACCCATGAACCTTTTCTCGTGGCTAAAAAGATAAATCAGAAACGAGAATGGTATCCATTTAATGAAATGGAAAAACATTTTAAACTGGTTAACCCGTGGCCAAACATACTTGTTTATACTGATGATGACCCCGAAAACATCAGGCTTATTGCAGATTGCCGGGTAATGCTCCGCCCTGAGCTTATCATTGATACCGCACCAGAGGAAAACTGGCTAAACGAAAATTCAATTTACAATGTCAAATCTCATGATGAGCACTTAAAGCCGGAGCATGGAACGGTTGTATTGTTCTGGCATGAAGTTCCGGATGAAGCTTATAAAGCCTTTGAACCAGAAACACCAGCCGCTGAAGAAAAACAGGAGCAGGAAAATGTTGTAGCACCTGCAAATAACGCCGCTGGCCAAACTGCACAAACGGAAACCGGTGAACAAGCAGCCTCCGTGAAAGCTGGGGTTGAGACTATAGAAGAATCCAAAGAGGGCGATGCCGCACAGCCGGCCGAACAATCAACACCGGCCGCCAAGCCATCAATCAAGCTATTAAATGCCGGCTTTAACCGTGATCTGGCCGGAAGCATATTGGAGGTATTTTGCCGGTAGCATCTTCATGGATTTTTTCCTCTGCCATTCAAGAGGATGCTGAAACAGCTGCCGGGCCTAACGCGCTTTTGCCGGGTGCGGGTGCACCCGGCACTTCAAACTCTCATTAGAAGCAGGTATAATATGGGCAAGGAAGGATCCAAAGCCGTCCGTCTTATATAGACTAGAAAAGTCACTTTCCGCAAGGAGGCGGATGCACCCTGGTGGGACCACAGTCCGTTCAGGGCTGTGACGGTAGCCTGGCTACCGTGGTGGGTTCGATTCCCACACGCCTCCGCCAGTTTTATACGAAAAAATTTTCCTTTGGATTTATTTGCCAAAACCGGGTTTAAAAAACTCAAGCGTCCTGTTGGGGCATACTTCAATACATTCCCCGCAAAGAGTGCATTTTTCCGGGTGAAATTCGGGTACAGCCTGTTCCTTTTTCCAGCTTATGGCTTCGTACCTGCAGGCTTTGAAACACTTTCTGCAATGAATACAGGCATTTTCACATCGTTCCCGGCCGGGTATATTCTTCAATTCCGGGTAATTGCACCTGAATGCTATAGTTGTTCTTCCTGGAACCATCTCGATAAGTTTCTGGGGGCATTCTTTGGCGCATAAGCCGCAACCGGTACACTTTACATAATCTATGTGAGCCGTTCTCTTTTCGGGGTCAATGGTAATCGCATCATACTTGCACACACGCTCACAGTCCCCCATTCCAAGGCAAGCAAAAGGGCAGCGCTTGAAACCCCTGGCAATCAGGATTGCTGCTTTGCAACTGGGGATCCCTGTATACTCAAACACCTGTTCGGAAGCACCGGTGCAACGAACCATTGCTTTTTTACTCATCGCATCAGCATCAATGGTTACCCCGAGGGCTACCTCGAGCTGTTTTACCACATGGGAGTCCCCAAGAAGAACAGGGCATGAGGCACTGGCAGCAAGTTGCGGGTTGTTAACCACCTGCTGCGCAAATGCAAAACAGCCTGCATAACCACAGGCACCGCAATTCATGCCCGGCAGAAGCTTGTTTATTTCATCAATCTTTTTTAAGCCGGGTACTTTATGAGGCACGCTTATATAAACGATATAAATTGCAAGGCCGCATAATAAGCCTATTGCAGCTATTAGAACTATAGTAATAAGTAAATCCATTTATACCATACCTGCAAAGCCGGAGAATGCCAGGCCCATCAGCGCTGCCACCAGAAAAGCAACGGGTAGCCCTTTCATGGAATCCGGAAGCTGCGAAATTTCCAGCCGTTCCCGTATACCACTCATCAGTACCAGCACCAGACCGAAGCCAGTACCTGCGCCCAGAGCCGAAACCATGCTTTCAACAAAGGTAAAACCTTCATCCGTATTTACCAGGGTAACGCCCATAACAGCGCAGTTGGTAGTAATAAGTGCCAGATATATACCGAATGCGCTATAGAGGCTGTAATTGGTGCGCATTATAAAAAGTTCAATTATCTGTACCAGAGTGGCTATTACAAGTATGTAAACCACCGTTCTGAGGTACTCGGCATCGAGTGGAATCAAAATATAGTGGGTTATAGGCCAGGTTACTGCAGATGCCATGAGCATAACAAAGGTAACTGCCATGCTCATACTGAAGGCATTGGTTAGTTTCTTGGAAACACCGAAGAAAGGGCATAATCCCAGGAATTTAACCAGCACAAAGTTATTTATAAGTGCCATGCCGATAAAAATTGCCAGTAAATCAGTCATTCTTTATCAACCCCCATTTCCTGAATACCGCCAGCAAAAGACCGATCGCCAAAAAGGCCCCGGCAGGTAAAAGGAACAGGCTAACCGGTTGCTCGTCGAGCACCGGCAGCGTAAACAATGTGATGCCGAAGAAGGTAAGGGCGCCGGTGCCCAGCGTTTCGCGTATGACGGCTATCAGCACAATGGCCGCCATAAATCCCAGGCTCATGCCCAATGCATCGGCAATGGAAAGGCTCAGCTTGTTTCGAGAGGCAAAAGCCTCAGCCCGGCCAAGTATCATGCAGTTCACCACAATAAGAGGCAGGTAGATCCCCAGAGATTCATAAAGAGCAGGTATGTATGCCTGAAAAACCAGACTAACTATGGTAACAAACGTGGCTATAATAACGATAAAAGTAGGTATTCTAACTATCCCGGAAACCCACGGACGAATGACGGCTACAAGCATATTTGAGCAAAGCAGAACAAACATCACTGCCCCGCTCATACCAATAGCGTTGTCCAGAGTGTTGGTTACTGCCAATGCAGGGCATAATCCCAGAGCCAGCACGAAAATTGGGTTGGATACAACCAGTCCTTTGGAGAATTCTTTAATCCACTTGATCATATTTTACCTGCATTAATCACTCTGCTCTTTAAATATTTCTTCAACAGCTTCAGAAATTGCCCTGATTACCGCATTTGCACTCTGAGTAGCACCGGTAATGGAATCAACATCATCACTGTTTAAATAAATTCTGTCAACGGGCAAACCGGCAAACTGACCGGTGAAATCTTCATCCTCTATGCGGTCACCGATACCGGGGGTTTCTGTATGAGCGATAATCATTACCTGCTTGACAGTGGCTTTATCCTCCAGGCCGACCATTACTCTTATGGTACTGGAGTACCCCGGAGCACTACCGATGAAGGCATATCCTTCAATTTCGTCATCGACATTGTAAATGACGTAAAGCTCCTCTTCATGTTCAAAATAATCCATGTCCGGAAACATGCGCTCCAGATAGGCCATGAACCGTGCATGTTCCTGGCGAAGTATCTGGTCTGCAGTAAGGGAATGGGTGAGACCCAGCAGTGTAGCCGATATAGCTACTACCAGAGTTAAAAAAATTATGGCATAGAACCTTTTTATCAGTTTAAGCAGGACCACTTTTTACCTCTTTAGCACCCATGGGTCCAGGTTTAATATACCGGTCTATCAGCGGTGTTAGGGCATTCATAATTAAAATTGCATAAGTTACCCCGTCCGGTGCAGCACCCAACAGGCGGATAAGCATGGTAAGTACTCCTGCCCCGACAGCAAATATTACACGACCCGGCCAGTGGACAGGTGTTGTTACCGGATCAGTAATAAAAAAGAAGGCACCAAATATTACCCCTCCGGCCAGGACATGAAAAGCGGGGTCTTCACCAAAAGCCAGAGCAATTAGCGCTACTGAAACTATATACGCCACCGGTGCCCTGAAATCCACGATGCGCAAAATTACCAGAATCAACCCACCTACCATTAAGAACAGTGCCCCGCTTGCAATAACACCGGGAGCATCTCCAAAAAGCAGTGCCTGATAGAGCTCAAGGCCGCCAGGTTCAGCAGCGGTTCCACCGGCAAGGGGTGAAGCTGTGGTGATAGCGTCAGCCCCAAAACCGCCCGGTTCAATCCAGCGTGTCATTGGAGCAGCAAAACTGGCCAGAAGAAAAGCCCTGGCGCCCAGCGCGGGGTTAAAAATGTTTTGCCCCAGCCCCCCAAAGGCTTCTTTTACAATGCAGATTCCAAAAAATGAGCCCAGTGCAGCAATCCAGAGGGGCAAACCCGGCGGTAATGACAAAGCCAGCAGTAATGCCGTAATGGGCGTGCCCATATCCGGGCGCAATGGCTGGCCTCGTAGCTTTCGGCACAAAATATCGGCTGCATAACAGGCAACAATGCAAACAACAATAACCCACAGTGCCTGTTCTCCGTACTGATAAACGCCACCTGCGGCAGGAATTAAAAGCGTTGCCAGCGTGATTAGCATTATCCGGTTGGTAGAAAATCCACCCCAGAGATGAGGGCCGGTTGTCAAACGTGATTTATCTTTAAAAGCACTATTCAAGTTCTATGCTGTTACCTTTTTTAACATAATCTCTCTTTTAGCAACTCTGATGTACTGTACAAGCGGTATCCCGGAGGGGCAGGCAAAACTGCAATTGCCACAATCAAAGCACAGTTCAATGTTTTCTTTTTCGCAGTCTTCAAACTTGCCGGCACGCGAGTACCTGAAAAGCTCGGCGGGAGCCAGGCCAACGGGGCAGGCAGCAATACACCGTCCACAGCGAATGCATGCTGACTCCTGCCTTTTATGCCCGTTTAATGCCAGCAAACAGATGGCCCTGGCTGTAATGGGGTGGTCAAGGCTATAGGCGGTCTTTCCTGTCATCGGCCCACCCAGCACCACCCGGCCAGTATCATCATCGAGACCGCCACAGTACTCAATTGCATCTATGACAGGTGTACCAATTCGAACCCTGAGATTGGCACGCTTTTTAACCTTGCCGGTTACGGTTATAACCCTGTCTACAAGCGATCTGCCCTTAAATACAGCATCACTAACTGCTTTTATAGTGCCGGTGTTGTGAACCGATGCACCCACGTCAAGGGGGAGCTTACCGGGGCCAACAACTTTGCCCGTTATTGTTTTTATAAGTATCTTTTCCGCTCCTGAAGGATGAATGGTGGTCAGTGCCTTTATGGAAAGGCTTTCCCCGATACCTGATTCCCGGGCTGCTATTTTTAGAGGTTCTATCAACCCGGAATATTCATCACTTATGGCAAGCACCGTATTTTGCGGGCGGGTAATCTTTTGTAAAACCTTTATTCCGTTCATAATTCCAGCAGCTTCTTCAAGCATCAGCCGGTAATCTGCAGTTACATAAGGCTCACACTCCATGCCGTTTATAATAAGATTTTCAACCGGACAGCCGCAGGCAGATTTCAGCTTAATATACAGCGGGAAACCCGCTCCACCCAAGCCTGAAATACCGGCTAATCTAACCTGCTCAAGGAGTTCCTCCACTGAGGCATCCAGTGTTATGGGCCGGATGTTTTCTGCCCACTGATCATTCCCATCGGATTTAATAACAATGGAATTAACAATCACATCAAAGATGGGGTCAACATACTTTATAAAGCCGGCAACTTCTCCGGAGATAGTAGCATAAAATGGTGGCATTGCCGGATTTTCACATCGGGCAATTTCTTCTCCGGTGAGCACTTTATCTCCCTTTTTGGCTACCGGCTTGTATTCTGCCCCATATACCATAAGGGGAAGTACGACCTTTTCCGGCAAAGGCAGATCCTTGATTGGATCCCCGGTGGTAAGCTTATATGCAGGCATATCAAGGCTTTTTGCTTTTCTGGTTAAGCTGCTGATAAATTTCATAAAATATTCCGGCTATTTCAATGTGTTGTTCACAACTAGCTTGAAACCTCAAATTCATTAAGCCCGCTTGAACGATGAATATTTCTTTCGTTATCAATAATTAAACCTTCGATACCGGACTTTTCATTGATAAAGCGCATACCCTCTTCAGGGCCCATAACAAAAACAGCAGTGGCGGCTACATCGGCAAAGGTAGCATCACAACTAATAATGGTGACAGAAATACATTCGCTTACCGAATAACCGGTAAGGGGGTTTAAAATATGAGATACGCTTTTATCCGGGTCAAAGTAGCGCTCATAATTGCCGGAAGTGGCAACAGCGTGCCCGGCAACTTCAAAGACACTCAATTTATTACTTTTATCGTCGGGGCTTACCAGCTCAATACGCCATGGCGAACCATCGGGCTTGACGCCCATGGTAGCCATATCCCCTCCAGCATTTACCAGCGCATGCTGGATGCCTTTTTCTTCAAGCACCTTTATAGCTTCTTCTGCCGCCCACCCCTTGGCAATACCACCCAGAGTAATTTTCATGCCATCAATCGCCAGTTCAATTCTGCCATCTTCTACCAAAACCTTTTCATAACCCACCAGATTCATTGCTTTATCGACCGCCTCTTGCTGTGCTTCAGGGCTCTCCCTCCATAAACCATCCTGCCAAAGCTCAAGCAGCGGCTGAACGGTTATATCAAAGTAACCATCTGTGATTCTGCCGTATTCAATAGCAAGTTCTATAAGCTCCTTCAAATCTCGAGAAGGATTGCTAACCGAACCATGCTGGTTAAGGCGATAAGCTTCAGCTCGTTCATCAAATATCGAAGCCGTTGCTTCAACCTCTTCGAAGCGCCTGAAAGCTGCATCCAGCGCCTTGCCACCGGCGACTTCATCTGACGCATAGAGGCTGATGGAGATAAACGTGCCCATCATAGTGCGCGTTTCATCCATTCTGATAAGAGAGGGTTCCGAACAGGCGCCAATGGTAATACCTGACACCACACATGTTATTACCATGCAGATGGCAACCAGGCGCTTAGAACAGTTTGTCATCTGTATTCCCAATTAACGAATTAACCGCACCCAAAAGACGGGTGTATTTTAAAAATAAGACACCCTGATTAAACAGGGGATGAATTAGCATATCATAGTTTACTGTCTTCCTGCTAGTTCGTAATCAACGCAAGTAAATTAGAAACGTAAACACAAAAAATTATGCAGGGCAAGATTTTTTTATAGAAAAACAAATGCACTGGTTAAAAATCAATACCAGGCATATTTCCAGGTTTTATAAAACTATAAATCTTTGATTTCAAAAAGCGTGCTCCCAATTTGAATTAGACCTGGCGTGCACCGTCTTTGAAAAATTAACTTCCAAGAGAGATACATTGCTGGCTATGTAGACAAGCGCCAAGACAGTTATTCCAGCGGGATAACTTCCCCGCACTTGGGACAGGTTACGGTCGTGCTGTAATAAGCGTGGTATTCAGCTACATAACTTCCCACCCTGAATACCGAATACCGGGTGTCTATGTTCTCTCTGGCAAGCTGATCAGCCCTTGTTTTAGCTTCTTCAAAACTTCCCTTAAAGTCGAGGTTCTTTTTAGCTTTGGGGTTGTACCTCGTTTCAACAATTTCATAAAGTTTTTCTTCCATTGCAAAACTCCTTTGGTATGTATTATTCCCATTATAATGCTTTAACCGGGTGTTTAATAGACTCTCTGGCATTAAATTATCCCTTTATTCAGTACCTGAGTCCAAAATGAAACTCAGTGAAATGATCCTCAATTTTTACCCAAAAAACCTTGACAGGCCAAATTTGCAGTGATAACTTGGAGAATATGAGTATTAACTCAAACCAAAATGGGAAGGATAGAATCAGAGAAACCGCTCAAGATCTTCTCTCAAAGGCTGGAGTAAAGATTGACGGCCCCAATCCATGGGATATTAAAGTTAAAGATGGCAGGTTCTACCGCAGAGTTCTAAGCCAGGGATCCATTGGACTGGGGGAATCTTATATGGACGGCTGGTGGGATTGCGAAAAACTCGACGAGTTCTTTTTCCGTGTTCTTGACTCACATATTGATAAAAATATTAAAAAGAACAAAAGTTTACTTTTCGCAGCTCTGGCAGCTAAAATTTTCAATATGCAACCGGCCAGGAAATCATTTCAGATAGGTAAAAAGCATTACGACCTCGGAAACGATTTGTTTGAAAATATGCTCGATAAGCGCCTGGTTTACAGTTGCGCTTATTGGAAAGATGCCGCAACGCTTGACCGGGCCCAGGAAAACAAGCTGGATTTGATCTGTAAAAAACTTGGCCTGCAACCCGGAATGAGCTTACTTGATATTGGTTGTGGCTGGGGGAGCCTCGCCAGCTATGCTGCTGAAAAATATCAGGCAAGGGTTACCGGAATTACCGTATCAACGCAGCAGGCTAATTACGGTAAATATATTTGCAGGGATTTACCAGTAGAAATAAAGTATACCGACTACCGGAATATTGAAGGCAAATACGATCGCGTCGTTTCTGTTGGAATGATCGAGCATGTTGGTTATAAAAACTATCGCTCGTATATGCAGATTGTCCACCAATGCCTGAAAAATGATGGCCTTTTTTTGCTTCAAACAATCGGGAGTAACACTTCAGTAGTATCCACTGACCCATGGATAAATAAATACATATTTCCCAACGGCATGTTGCCCTCAATAAGCCAGCTTGGAAAGGCTGTTGAGGGGTTGTTTGTCGTAGAGGACTGGCACAATTTTGGAGCCGACTACGACCGGACCCTGATGGCCTGGTATCACAATTTTACAAACAACTGGCGGTATTTAAGCCTGAACTACAACCAACGCTTTTTCAGGATGTGGAAATATTACCTTCTTTCTTGCGCCGGTTCGTTCAGGGCAAGGAGAAATCAACTCTGGCAAGTTGTTTTTTCCAAAAAAGGTGTCCCCGGAGGTTACATATCACCTAGATAGAAATAAATATTCCTGATATCCTATAAGCAACTGTTAAAGACTGCTTCAATAGTTATACCCGCTAATCAGGCCAGCAGGTTTTCAGGCAAGTCCTTTGGTAGAATTGCCCTTATCGACCGGGGAGCTACCTTTATAAGAACGGGCGTTTTCCCAAACGCCTCACCATCAACATGTATCGGTAAAGAAGGTGAAGGCTCAACATTAATCTCGCTACACTGGTAATATTCTATCTTTGGGTCACGCAGATGGCTGCGTAATAATACTTTCAGGGCATGCCTTGCAAAAGAAAAAATACCGCTTCCTTTAAAAATACACACATCCAGCAAACCGTCATTTACACAAGCTTTAGCACCAATTGCCATTATTCCACCATAAAGCCGAATATTACTTACAACAATAAGAGGAGTATTAACGGACATTTTCTTTCCATCCAGCTTCAATGATACCTGCGAATTGGTATATCTGTATCCGGAGCCAACGGCATTTAATACATAAGCCCAGGAACCCAGTGCCTTTTTCTCCCTGGAGGATATGTTTTCTACGACGGCTGCATCAAGCCCTATGCCTGCCCACATCAGGAAATACCGGCTGCCTATTATTCCTGCATCGACTGGAACAATACGCCCTTTTAGCAGCACATCGGCAGCTTTTTGCAGCACGTTTCGATAATAATTAACCGGTAAAGCCTGCTCAATCCTGTCCTCAATACCGGCAAACATTTTAACAACTCGCGTTCCAGGATTTATGGGATTTAATGCTGGTATTCCCACCTGCAGAGCCCACGAATTAGTTGTTCCCACCGGCAAAACCCCCAGTGCAGCCCGGGTATTCACCAATCCATTGGCTACCTCGTTAACGGTGCCATCACCACCAGCAGCAATAACCACATCTGCACCTTTACTAACAGCTCGCCTGGTAAGCTCAGTTGCACCGGTTAATAAAGAGGTTTCACTTATATTTACCTGCCACTGGTGCCTGCCTAAATAATCAGAAACATCTTCTAGTTCGCGCCTGACAGAAGCCTGGCCGCTATATGGATTGTATATCAACTCGGCTTTCATTTTATATTTCTGCTTGCATCCAGGTTATCAATCCTATAGTCTTTGCGTTTGCTGTGTCAATGACGGCACAGGTTTATCCGTTTACTCAATTTAACCCGGGCAGATTATATTTGCTCAATTAATACAGGCAAGCAGAATGTATTGATTTTATTTATACAAAGATGGCAAAATATTTGTTCAGGTATTTTTATCTGGCTTTCAATTATCAATCAGAAAAATGCAAGCTTTTGGAGGCTGAAATGGGTGATGGCGCACTTGATGATCTGCTGGTGGCAGTTCAGGAAGACTTGAGGAGTAAAGGGTACAGCGAGACAGCAATCAAACACGCAACGGTACCGGTAAATATGGGCGACATTTCAGAGCACGATGCTTTTGGAATTTCGTTTCATACAACAGGTGATACTATTG
>PUOQ01000097.1 GCA_003552785.1 Dehalococcoidia bacterium | reverse complement strand
TACCATTGAGGCTTTAGATAATCTAGTTTGCCCGGTTCTCAATTGGGTAATTACACAGGGTTGCGTGGTAATAATGTGACACCGGGCGATTTTAATTCAACCTGGCAAAGTTTTAATTTACCTGCCACAGTGCCAGTTAAAGCTTTGCCAAAACTATTTGACCTGGTGGCAATCATAACACTGGTCGTTAGGGTAGTCTGTATGGTAACCATCATCTGGCAGGGGATCTAATGAATCGATGGTGTGGCAGATCTTGCAGAAGTTGTCATAACCGGGCCCCCGGGGGTGTGATGTAATCGGTGGGGCGTCTTCGGGTACAGGGGATTTGGCTGCACCGTTATTATCACCAGGGCCAGTGCAACCTGCAACTAATGTAGCCGCCAAAAAACAGGCGGCTAATATGCAATATATACTTTTACATCCGGGCTTTTTAAACATCCTCTTAATAATATTTTATCCAATTTAAAATTAAATTTCATCTTGCCCCAGGAAAGGGAAAAACATAAGGAAGTAAGCTCGTGTTTTTATCTTAAGCCGTTAATAACAGCCCGGCAACCAGTGTGAGTGACTGAATCGAGTCTTCCCGAATTGCCTGCTGTTCCTGCAAGTTGGCATGCAGTATGTGCGGCTGGAAAATACAGGTATGGCACAAAAAAGGTTGTTAAAAGCATAAAAATAAACACACCGGGGCATTTTAATGCCACCGGGTGTGTTTATTCAGGCATTTTGATTGACCTCTATGATTATTATACCTTAATTCATGGCATTTTCAAGTATTTGTACTCGTTCAGGTATAAAAAAATATTATAATTTACCAATTGGGGCATAGAGATTTCACGAATCATTGTCGTTTGTGTTTACCATCTTTGCGTTCCTGTTGTAAACTTGTAGTGATTTATTAACTTCGGAGACAATTAATTTGATCGATTGGGTAATTGCCGCACTCGGTGCGGCGATAATGTTTGGCATTATCAATAACCTGGACAGCCACCTGATAAGCCGCCGCGTGCCTGATTTCAGGGTATTTTTGCTTCTTGCCAGCGCATTCATTCTGGTGGTGATAATACCGGTGATGCTTCTTTTTCCACTACCCGGAGAACTGGAGGCATCTATACTGGCTAGCGCTGTGGCTTCTGCGGTGTTGCGCTCTTCAGCGGTTATACTCATGCTCTTTGCTTTCAGGAGTGAAGAGGTGGTAGGGGTTGTGCCGCTGGTTTATACCTACCCTGTTTTTGTGGCTGTTACTGCGGTTCCATTGCTTGGTGAAACTCTTAATCTGTGGCAGTGGCTGGCAATATTTATAGTTGTGGCCGGTGCTATTCTGGTTGCGTTACGCCCCAGGATAGACGGTGTCGGGCAGTGGCTGGGTAAAAACTTCCCCCGCCTTGTACTGGCGGCACTTCTTTTTGCCGGGGCGGATTTGAGCGGTAAGTATGCCCTCGAAGAAATATCCTCGGTAAACCTTTTCTGGATGAGCATGCTTTCCCTGGTAGTAATGAGCCTTGTTTTCTGTTTACGCCGGAGCGTTCTTAGAAATTTCAAACATATTAAAAAACCCATTTCCACACTGGCAATTTTAACATTTAATGAGGCCCTGGTGGTGTGTGCTTCCCTAACTACTTTTTATGCCATGCAAAACGGGCCGATTTCGCTTGTGTCGACCGTTATTGCCACCCGGCCGGTTTTTGTTTTTATTATCGCTATAGTTTTAAGCAGGCTGTTTCCCGGTTTTGTGTACTGGCAGTCCAGCCGTAAGGCCCTCAAATACAGGTTTATTGCTACCCTGCTGATTATTACCGGCATTGCCATAATTTACCTGGCTTAAAGATTCGGTTAAATAAAAACAGTAGATTTGAAGCCCGGTATTTTTGCGGGGTTTTTGTGTCCTTTAAAGCTGCAAGGGTGTTATAATTATAGCCGGAGGCAAGTTATGCACGAGGCAAAAATGTATAACCAGCTGTCAGGCTCGAGGGTTGGGTGTAATATATGCCGGTGGCGCTGCAAGATCAATCCCGGCAAGACCGGTGCTTGCGGAATGTATGTCAATGAAGGCGGTAAATTATACAGCCTGAATTATGGCGCGGTGTCTTCTATGGCAGTTGACCCGGTTGAGAAAAAACCCCTTTACCATTTTTATCCGGGCTCAATGGTGCTTTCACTCGGAAGCTGGGGGTGTAATTTTAAATGCAGGGATTGCCAGAACTGGCAAATTTCGACTGCTCGGGTGCCCGGCACATTGGGGAAAAGAAGTAGTGAAGTTACACCGTGGCAGGCGGTAAGCATGGCGAAAGAATATAACTGCCGGGGCATCTCATGGACCTATAATGAGCCTGCCGTCTGGTTTGAATATACGCTGGATTCGGCTCGCCTGGCAAAGCAGGAGGGCCTTTATACTGCCTATGTTACCAATGGTTATATGACAACCGAAGCCCTGGATGAAATTGGCCCTTTTCTTGACGCATGGCGGGTGGATGTCAAGGGTTTTTCAGACGAGAGCTACAAAGAATGGTGCGGCGTCAGGGGGTGGGAAGGTATACTGGAGACGGCAGAGAGGGCCCGCCACCACTGGGGAATGCACGTTGAGGTAGTTACCAATATTGTGCCCGGCGTAAACGATGATGATGAGCAGTTGCGCCGGATTGCGGAATGGATTGCCGG
>PUOQ01000086.1 GCA_003552785.1 Dehalococcoidia bacterium | reverse complement strand
TTTTGATACCTGGACAGCCCAGGACGGCAGCAAGCGAAGCAAACACAGAGTAACTGTTCAAAGCTTCCAGTTTCTCGGCCGCGGCGATAGTCAGAATAACCAAGGCCAGAGCTCTTCACAGCAGCAATCCGGCCCCGGCGACTCAGGCTACGACCAAGGCGAACCTGCTACCATTGACGATATACCGTTTTAACTCAAGCAGAGCCAAGCATCTATAACCCATTTTGATTCGCTGTTAAAATAATGTGGCACACAAACGCAGGAGAAAGAGTTTTAGAGGGTGCAGAAGCCAGACTCTTTAGTGAGGCGCTTCTGGATCTGGCCTCGAATGTTAAGGTCTTCGAGGATGACTATGAGGTGGGTCTGAATGTATTTGATCGCCTGACCCATGGGCAGAAGGTCTACCTTTTGTCTGTCATTGCTGCAGGGCTGCTCAAAGCTGATGAGCCAGTACGTAAGCTGACTGCTCCTGTCGAGGGCGCCATAGCCGCTGTTTTTGCTCACATAAAGGATTCAGTTGCCGTGGAAATTGATATGCCCGAAATTGGAAATAACTGGCGAGAACTGATTCTGGCTGCACGGCGACAGCATGGGGCCGAAGAACTGCTGGACTTAGACTGCCAGGACCTGACTGAATGGGGCTTTGAGATAGACGAATTATCAGAATTGATCCTCTGGGATGCTGATTACGAAAGTGAAGACCTTTACCTTGATAAGCCTCCAGAACATGCCCAAGCTATAAAATATTTGATGCGGATCAGTGACGAGTATTTTATGGAAATACCTGATGATCTCAAACCAGAGGAAATAGAAGCCGCTATGGCCGAAATAAAAAGGGTTTGTCAGTCTGTATGTGGGTAAAGCAATATAGCCGAGAGAGTACTTTCTTCGAGCCCTGTGCTCGTGTAGCTAACCCGGACAGGCAAAGGCTATAAAGTCACAAGTGAGACATTACCGTCCCGAGGCGGCTAGTTAATAGTCAAATGGGCCTTTGAAGACGCTTTTCAAATGTAAAATAGGCTTTCCATTTAGCCGCCCACCGGCCATTGGTGGGATATTGTGGTATATAATGCCTGATCTATCGGGGTTGCTGCTTAATATTATACTGGCTAATTTGAAGGAGCTACTTAAATACGAATTCTAATTCGCGTTTGATGATATGTTCATTCGAATGAACATTTGAAGCCAGTTGCAACTTTGAAATCGGAAGTCGAATTCCGATTTGAGCAGTCTGATATGCCCACTCGAGTGGGCATTTGAGGACCACGCGATCACGCGAGACAGCACGCGGCTAAAGTGTCAAGTCAACTTGAAAGATCGTGTACGCCAGAAGTGATGTCTGTAGGCCACATTGTTCGCAATGATGCAAATTCCGCTTTGTGAGCCGACCTTTGTTATTTTCGCACCTCGGACAACAAAATCCTTCCGGCCAACGCAACTTTCTAATAGTATTCACGACACGCTTGCTCGGTCGAAAACCGATCCTCGAAATCCAACAAGCTCTTGGGATAATCGTCCATTTTGCAAGATACTACATCTTGGGGGCACTGGAGTCAAGTGCATATCCCTATTTGTTTATTTACTAATCAGCAATGAAGCCACTTGGCTTTAGAAATTTAACTGTATGAAAGGATTATTCTATTTGTTCCTGCTCATTGCCATAAAACAGTTCCATAGCCTCATCAACGGATTCCAATTGAGTTAGCGACTCGGCAGATTGAAAACGCAGAAGCGGCCTTGCTATATCCGCTAAAGCTTTAAGGTGTATTTCGGGAGGGGCGTTTTTAGAGCTAATCAATATAAATAACGCCTTCACATCTGTCGTGGTATTGGGCATCTTCCATCCTTTTTTATTTATACCTAAAAAAGCCGTAGAGGTCTGAATCTCCGATATATGAGTATGTAAAAGAGCCACGCGCGGCAAAAGTTCCGTGGGCTGACTCTCAGATATACGAATAAGTTCACCAGCCGTTTTTTTCAGCGTTGATGGTTGTTCAAGCAATGCCACAGATAAAAGACGGTATATGGCTTCAGATAGAGTTGTGTTGCTAAGATCGAGCTGTATTTGGCTAGCTGGGAGAAATGAGGGGTGATAGGCCTGATCTTTCCTCACGCCAATAACTTCACCCCACGGTTTGTCCGGAGGATAGACAATTACATGGTTAACTTCTGAAAACTGCTGATTTATCAGACGCGGCAATCGGTTTAGGTCCGGTTGCCATGCCAATCTGCCTTTTCGAACACTTACGATTATAAGTAAATCATTTTTCTCTAAAGTTTCGGTCAGCCAGGGAAGCAGCTCTTTCCAGTTATTCAACAGCAAGAATTTCTCCTGAAGCTTTGGAGGATTGTTTTTTATAATGTTGCGGGCTTTCTCCATAGTGGGTGCTGCTGAAACCGTAAGCAAAGAAGCATCAAGTTGATGAGTCAGGGTTTTAATAGTTCCAATGGCTGTGGCAAAGCCCGGCTGACGATCAATCAGAGGGGGGATGGCCATGACAACGCGTTTGGTGGTGTTCAATGGCAGCGGACACCGGCTTATGAGCATCATTTGTGCGCTGCTATCTAATACAGAATCCAGTATGTTTCCGAATATTCGAGCCCGAGAAGATGAGACATCTTTCCAGCCTGCAACAATTGTTGATATACGCAAATCTGTTATAGCTTGCTGGATGCCGACCGGGGT
>PUOQ01000001.1 GCA_003552785.1 Dehalococcoidia bacterium | reverse complement strand
GGAGATCGACCGGGTGCCAAGCCGGCTCGGTGCTGAAATAATCCCTGCCTTCGAAGGCATGGAAATAAGCGTGTAAATGCACCATGGCGCTTTTTAGCGAGCCCGGCTTCATTGTCGACGCCAACATGGGCAAAACTGCCAGGTGGCTGCGGTTGATGGGATATGACGCCCGGTTTTTCAATGACGGAGAAGACCGCCTCTTGATAAGCATTGCCCTGAGGGAGGGCAGGATCGTTCTCACCCGGGACACCTCAATAGCAAACCACAGGCCTGCCAGGTCGGGACAGCTGAAGGTGATCACCTTCACAAGCGACTCAGCCCGTGAACAGTTAAGACGGTTATTTTTGGAGCTTAATATACAGCCGGACTACAAGCCCTTTTCGGTTTGTATTGAGTGCAACCAGCCACTTGCCGAGCTCGATGTTCAGGCTGCCAGAAACCGCGTCCCGCCATACGTTGCCAAAACCCAGAAGCTTTTTCGTGAGTGCCCTTGCTGCCGTCGCGTTTACTGGCGCGGAACACACTGGGAAGAAATGAGCAGGCGGTTAAAACAGTGGCTAAATAAAAGGTAATGCCCTCTATTAAAATGGCTCGGGTTTTTACAGCTTGTTTTTTAACAGGGCCTAGGCCGAGTTATCTCCAGACTGAAATCAAGGCTTCTGGCAGAATGAGTAAGGGCGCCTACTGAAATATAATCTACCCCTGTACTGGCTACCAGGCGAGCATTTGAAAGCGTTATACAGCCCGAAGCTTCTACCTTTGCCCTGCCGGCAATGGCTTCAACGGTTCGCCGCATTTCTTCAACGCCCATGTTGTCCAGCATCAAAATATCCGCCCCGGCTCTAGCCGCTTCAATAGCTTCTTCGAAGGTGGTAACTTCTACCTCCAATTTAGTCCCGGGTCCAATTTCCTGCCTGGCTTTATTGACAACGCTGGCAAGGGTAAGCCCGGTGGCCTTTAGGGCGGCCAGGTGATTGTCTTTTATCAATACTCCGTCTCCGAGGTTCATGCGATGATTGTGCCCGCCACCTGTTTTTACCGCCTGTTTTTCAATCAACCTGAGGGTGGGAGTAGTTTTTCGAGTGTCGGAAATATAGCAGGGCAGGCCTTCGACTTCTTTAACAAAGTTGGCAGTCAGGCTGGCGATGCCGGAAAGCCGGCCCAGAAAATTAAGAGCGGTGCGCTCAGCGGCAAGGGTGCCCCTTGTTTTCCCGTTGATAGTTGCGACTACATCCCCCTTTTTGATGCTCGACCCCTCCGGAAGAATCTTTTTTACATCCAGGCCCGCATCAACTTCCTGAAAAACCTGGCAGCAAATATCGATGCCAGCCAGCACCCCCGTTTCTTTTACAGTTATAACTGCGTTTGACTGCAGCTCTTCAGGGATTATGCTTTCACTGGTGACGTCCTGCCAGGCTGCGTCTTCTATTAGTGCCCTGGTGATAATGTTTGCTATTTCAGACTCCTGATATTTTTCAATCAATGCCCTGCTCCTTTTTGAAAACGATATGCTTGCGCCACTCCTCTTCTGGTTCAGGATAATCTGTGCAGAAGTGTGCACCACGGCTTTCTTTACGTATAAAAGCTGCTTCCACCAGCATACGGGATACAAGCACCAGATTTCTCATCTCACAGCTTTTCCTGTCGTGGTTTTGATCAAGTGCCCGGCTCCAGCCAGCCAGTTCATCCCTTGCATCTCTCAAGTCTCCCTGGTTTCTTATTATGCCGGCTTTTTGCCACATCAGGTTTTGAAGCTGCTCGAGCGAGGGCACTTTTTCACCTGATGAGACCTCCCGGCCGGCCGTGAGGCCGTAAAGATCTTCAACTCGACTCGGCTTCGGTTCACGAGGCCCTGCTTTGCCGATTGTAGAATCAATGATGCGCCGGCCAAAAACAAGCACCTCCATGAGTGAATTAGATGCCAGCCGGTTGGCGCCATGAACACCGGTGCATGCGGCCTCTCCGGCCACAAAAAGATTTTTTATGTTAGTTTCACCCCGGTAATTAACAATTACACCGCCTATCATGTAATGGGCAGCCGGGGACACCGGAATTAACTCTCTGGAAATATCAAGGCCATTTTCAGAGCAAAAACGGTAAATCTGAGGAAAGCGGGCGGCTATGCGCTGCTCCGTCAAATGCCTTATATCAAGATACACTTTATCGGCACCTGTTTTTGCCATCTCATTGGCTATGGCTCTGGCAACTACATCCCTTGGGGCCAGTTCTGCCTCCCGTGCATATGCCGGCATAAAGCGCTCGCCGCAGGCGTTAACAAGCAAGCCTCCTTCACCCCTGGCTGCTTCGGATATTAAAAAAGGTGATACTCCTTGCAAACATAGCGCGGTAGGGTGGAACTGGAAAAATTCGATGTCCCCCACTCTTGCTCCGGCGTTGAAAGCAAGAGCCACTCCGTCTCCAGTAGCTACTGCGGGATTGGTGGTGAGGCTATAGATCTGGCCAGCGCCTCCGCTTGCCAGAATAACAAACTGGCCCGCAAATTCTTTTTCTGTGTGGCTTTTTTTATCAAAAATCTTTATACCGGTAACAGTGTTCCTGTGGACAATCAGATCTGTTACCAGTGCTTCTTCTTCCAGCTCAATTGAAGAGTTCCGGGCCCTGGCACTTAAAGCCTCTTCAATGCGGGCACCAGTCGTGTCTCCGCCGGCATGTAGAATTCGTGGCCAGGTATGAGCTGCTTCCAGGGTTAGTGCAATTTGACCTTCTATAGTGTCAAAGTCAACCCCGAGCTGAACCAGGTCAGCAATACGCTCGGCGGCTTCCTCGGTCAGGATTCGAACGGCAACCTCATCGCACAAACCCGCTCCGGCCCTTACCGTGTCTCTGAAGTGTACGGCAGGCGAATCCCCGGGGCCGATAGCTGCGGCAATACCGCCCTGTGCCAGTCGTGTGTTGCAATCACTCAATTTTCCCTTGGTGACCAGAAGTACACGACCGTGCCTGGCGGCAAGTATTGCTGTATACAGGCCGGCTATGCCGCTGCCTATGATAATGTAGGTGTAATGCGTATTTACAACCCCTGTACCGATGATTTATACTGTGCCGGATTCATCATGGCGATAAGCTATGCTTGAACGCGACATACGCATGGTGGCCCCGGATTCTACCTTCAAGACCACGCTGTCCTCGGTCATTGAATCTATTGTTCCGTGGATTCCTCCAATGGTTATAACCCTGTCGCCTGTTTTAAGACTGGATACAAGCGCCTGATGCTCCTGCTGCCGCTTGCGCTGCGGGCGGATTATCAGGAAATAAAACATGGCAAACATAAGCACCAGGAACAAAAGCAGCATTAAAGATTGTGGGTCTAGCATTAATTATCCTCCTTAAATTGTTGGCTGTTTATATTTACACAGCCTGTTAAAGACCACGGGCTGGCCTGCTCTATTTTAACAGGGACAAGCTTCCCGAACCAATTATCTTCGTGTTTAAAAAAAACTGGTTTGTCAGAACGGCTGCGTCCATACCATTTGCCTTTTTTCCTGCCTTCCACCAGAACTTCGACTGTTTTACCAATCAGGCCTTTATTGATTTCTCTGGATATCTCAGTCTGGTTTTCTTCTACAAGTCCGGCCCGGCGTTTTTTTTCAATCTCTGTGATAATGTCCTTATAACGGGAACTGGCCAGTGTTTGCTCCCTCGGAGAATAACGGGCTATATGGACACTGTCGAAGCGCAGCTCTGCCAGAAGCGCCAGTGTATTCTGGAATTGCTTCTCTTCCTCGCCGGGAAAGCCCACAATAATGTCGGTGGTTATGGCAACACCGGGGACGGTATTTCGCAGCCTGCCAACCAGCGATTTAAACAGCTCAACAGTGTAGCCCCTTTTCATGGCCCTTAAAATACTGTTGTCTCCGGACTGAACCGGCAGGTTTACCTGTTCGCAAACTTTATCCAGTGAGGCCATAGTCTCGATCAGCCTCAGGCTCATGTCCTTGGGATGATTGGTTAGAAAGCGTATACGCTGGAGGCCCCTGATGGTGTTCAAACTTTCCAGCAGGCCTGCCAGGTCAGCCTTACTCTCCAGGTCCTGCCCGTAAGAATCAACGTTCTGGCCGAGTAATATCACTTCTCTGGCACCTCTGGCCACCAGCTCCGCTACTTCTTCATGCACTTCTCCGGGTTGCCGGCTCTTTTCTCTGCCCCGGCGGTAAGGAACTATGCAATAACTGCAAAAGTTGTTGCATCCCTGAATAATAGGCACAAGGCTTCTCAGGCCAGCCTCCCGGGGCAGACAGGGTTCCCCGGGAGCTTCAAGGTCCGGAAGGTCGGGCCTCTCTCCGGCCTTGAAAAAATAATTTACAAACGGAAAGCGTTTTTTTAATGCTTTGATATCATCCGGGACAAAACAGCCGGTGAGGGCTATTTGTTTGTGCGGCTGGCTTTGCTTGATGTGTTTTAAAAGCATCAACTTATTAACGACCCTGTTTTCAGCGCTGGCCCTCACCACACAGCTGTTAATGATGACCAGGTCGGCCTGGTTGGCTCCTGGCGCCCCTGTGTAACCCTGGCTGTCAAGAAGGGCCGAGAGTCGCTCTGACTCTGCCCTGTTCATCTGACAACCTATCGTCCAGATATAATATGAAGGCATGTTTCCAATTTTTCCAGGGGTTAATATAATACCGGGCTTTAATTAAGTTTGACGATGCTTTTTTGAATATACACACCGGGACCATTGCCTGATTCAAAGAGACTGGTTCGTTGAATGGCGGAGGGAGAGGGATTCGAACCCTCGACGCCGATTTCCCGGCGTAAGCGCTTAGCAGGCGCCCGCACTAGACCACTATGCGATCCCTCCCTGTAAAGGCAAAGCGCTTGGTTTATAAATCTAATATAACATAATTTGCCATGATTCTTAAAGTTTAGTCTCTTTGCTTTAAACTATCTATTTCAGGCCCTGGTAAACATAAAGAGATTTTATTTTTTGCCCATGTTTTTCTCAAATACAAGCTCTCCATTTAAAGCAAATTCGGTTGTAAAAGCGAGCTTTCAAAAGACCTCCAGCGGAGCAAGTAACGGCCAGTTCGCCACAAAAGCCTTGCTCCGAGTCGCGGCTTACTGTTAACATTATCCCCGCTTTACCAGTTTCTTGCTGAAATCATTTTTACTGTTACCGTCCACTACTACCCGGCGGGCCGGGTTTTGCCATTTTTATAATATAAACGTTAGGGGTGCTGGTTCACATATGCCTTCGGCTCAACAAATCTGGCAGGCGGTCCTTGGAGAACTTGAACTTCAAATGACGCGCCCCAATTACAATACCTGGTTAAAAAACACTCATGGCCTGGAATTCAATGGCAGCGTTTTCACCGTTGGGGTTCCCAGCTCTTTTGTGGCTGAGTACCTTGAATCCAGCCAGCTGTCACTCATTGAAAAGACGGTGATGCGCCTTGCCGGAACAGATTTAAAAGTATGTTTTAAGGTGAGCGGCCCAAATGGAGAATCCTGTGATTACTACCGTCGAGAAAGCAACTCTTCAGGCCGGGGTGCAGCAGTTCACCATCGCTTTAACCCCCGCTACACTTTTGACAGCTTCGTTATTGGATTCGGTAACGAACTGGCCCATTCAGTTGCTTTAAGCGCAGCCAGGGGGCCTGGACAACTTTACAACCCCCTGTTTATTTACGGGGGGGTCGGACTGGGGAAAACCCATTTGATGCATGCTATGGGACATGCATCCGCTTCAAATAATCTACAGGCTCTCTATGTAAGCGGGGAACAGTTTACCAACGATTTTGTCAATTCAATTCGTTCAGGTTGCGGAGAAGAGTTTCGAAACCGTTATCGCAGCGTGGATATGCTCCTCGTTGATGACATACAGTTTATAAGCGGTAAGGAACAAACCGAGGAGTGCTTTTTCCACACCTTTAATGAGTTGCACAACGGCTCCAGACAAATAGTCCTGTCGAGCGACAGGCCGCCCAAAGAAATGCCTCTTATCGAAGACCGCCTCCGCTCGCGTTTTGAGTGGGGCTTGACGGTTGACATCCAGCCACCGGATTTTGAAACCCGCATGGCAATTTTAGCGGCCAAGGCTAAACGAGAGGGCATAACTATAATTCCTGAAGTGCTCGAGCTTCTTGCCGGACAAATAAGACAAAACGTACGTGAGCTTGAAGGCTCCTTAAACCGTATCATTGCTTATTCGAGATTGCTCCAAACTGATATAACTCCCGAGGTTGCCATGCAGGCTATTCCTGATATCGGCAAATCTGGCAATGGCTTACTATCTGCTGATGCCATAATCCGTGAAGTTGCTGCCTGTTTTTCATTAAAGCCGGAGGACCTTACTGGAAGGCGTCGTGATAAAACTACCTCTCTGGCCCGGCAACTCGCCATGTATTTATTGAAAAGTTATCATAATTACCCCCTGTGTCAGATAGGCTCCATGCTTGGCGGTCGCAACGCTTCTACTGTGAGTCATGCGTGTGAAAAACTGGAAAGTGAGATAAGTAATGACCCCTTTTTAAAACGCAGGCTGGAATCTATAAAAAACAATCTCGACCCTGCTTCTCTTAGTTGATTTCCAACAACTGTTTGATAATAAATAATCTCTTTTTCTTGTTTTAATCTTTTCCGATAAGTTTCTGATTGTCTTTAAAAATTTTTGCACAACTTATTCGCTTTATGCCTGTTTTTTTGCAAAATTAACCTTTATTTCTTATAGTCTCTTTTCTTTTTTGATAACTCTTTCTCAACCACATATTGATTTTTGGTAATGTTATATCAACTGCTCTTTACTATGTTATTATTACTGATAATAAACAAATCATACTTCTAAACCCTTCTAAAAACACAGGGGTAAATAATATATGTTTGATAGAGCAATAATACATATTAAATCTGGTAACGGAGGAAATGGCATAGTAAGTTTCAGAAGGGAGAAATTTATTCCTTTTGGAGGTCCGGATGGTGGCGATGGAGGAAAAGGAGGGGATGTTATTATAAAAGCAACCAGAAACGAAGCCAGTTTAAAGAAATACTACTATAATAAAGAATTTACAGCAGAAAACGGCGGCCATGGTCAAAAAAGGAAAAAACATGGTAAAACAGGTAATACACTGACGCTGGAAGTTCCCCCCGGCACTGTAGTAACTGATATAACCCGGGAGAATGATCATTATCTGTTAGCTGACCTGAACCGGGAAGGAGAAGAATTAACGGCGGCCAGAGGGGGTAAAGGAGGCATTGGCAATGTTCACTTTGCCTCGTCTACCAACCAGACACCAAAACTGGCATCGACCGGCAGCCCCGGAGAAGAAAAATATATGTTATTGGAACTAAAATTACTCGCAGATGTAGGTATTATAGGCTTGCCTAATGCAGGTAAATCTTCATTACTTTCAATGTGTTCAAGGGCAAAACCGAAAATTGCCAGTTATCCGTTCACAACTCTTGAGCCGGTGTTGGGTATGGTTGAAAAGGAACAAACGCTATTTGCCATGGCTGATATACCCGGCTTGATATCAGGGGCAGCGGGCGGAAAAGGGCTCGGGTTTGAGTTTCTAAGGCACATTATCCGCACCAGGTTACTGGTTCATCTCGTAGATGGAAGTTCCCAGAGCCCGCTGGAGAGCTTTAACACAGTTAACAGGGAACTGGCTTTATATGATCAGTCATTGACTCACAAAAAGCAGATTCTGGCGATAAATAAAATTGACATACCCGAAGTAAAATCAAATATCGGTAAAATAGTAAGGGATTTCGGAGTGGAGGGACATGAACCAAAATTTATATCGGCATTGACAGGTGAAGGAGTAGAAGGCCTGATGGATACCATTGCCAGGAATTTAATCGAGCAGAGCGAAGAAAAACCAGAAGAACCTCTTTCTGGAGAAAAGGTGTTTAAACCAAAACCAAAAGAAACCGGGCTAAAAGCCATTAAAACAGAAGCCGGCTACGAAATAATCGATACCCATTTAAAACGCATAGCAGACGGCTCTTTGGCTGATGACCCTGAAGCCAGGCGTCAGCTCTGGAACCTGATACAAAAGCGAGGCGGGTTAAAAGAATTGAAAAAACAGAATATAAAACAGGGCGATATAATAAAACTGGGAAATTTTGAGTGGAGGTGGTAGCAGGTTGAAACTGGGAATTTTAGGCGGAACCTTTGACCCGCCACATAAAGGCCATATAGAGATAGCCAGGGTAGTTAAGGAAGAACTGGGCCTGGATACAGTGATATTTATGGTTGCAGGCAACCCCAGGATGAAAGGCGATTCAAAAATTACCCCGGTAAAAGAAAGAGTTCACATGGTCAGCCTTGCCGTTCAGGACGAGGATGGCTTTACTGTATCAACCCTGGAAGCGGAACGCCCCGGGACAACCTACACAGCTGAAACAATAAAAGAGTTGCAGAGTAAAGCAATGCCCGGAGACGAGCTGTACTTTATCCTGGGCTGGGACAATCTGCTAAAGTTTAAATACTGGCATAAACCCGGAGAGATAATAAAAAACTGTTTTCTGGCAGCGGTACCCCGACCGGGTGCAGAAAAGCCGGTTATGGAGCAGCTGGAGAAGGACGTACCCGGGATATCGAAAAGGACCGTACTTCTTGATGTCCCTTTGATTGATATAAGTGCATCAGAGATACGTGAAAGAATCATAAAAGACCAGCAAATATCAGGTTTAGTGACTGAAAATGTAGCCGAATACATTAGAATGAAAGGGCTTTATCGTTAAACGGACTCAAAACATTGAAAGACATCGACTCAAATAACATAGAACAGCACTATACAGGCACCTGCTTCCTTTGCGGGGAATGCTGCCAGCGCTATAATGTGAGGCTGAGCCTTTTGGAAGCAGTGAGTATATGTGATACACTTGGCCTCGAGTGGGAAGAATTTCATGAACGGTACCTTGATAAAAGATGGCCCGGAAGTTCAAGCTTCCTAGTGCGCCACAACGAGCACGGTTGCGTTTTCCTGAAGCGTTCACCCGGAGAAAAGGCAGCAACCTGTTTCATACATAACTTCAAGCCTTCAGCATGTGTTGAATGGCAACCGGGGCTTTTTAAAAAAGAATGCAGGGACGGCCTAAAGCGGGCTTGGAAACTGGAAGCCGGAGAAGGCGGCACCATAAAGGGCAAGAGCGAGGCCCTGAAAAGCTTTAACGAATTTAATAAAAAGTCCAATACAATAAACCTTAAATAGCATATTATGATATGCTATAATGGGCTTGGAGGCGGATAGGCCCTGGTGGGTCTCGCGGACTTCAAATCCGTTGGCGGTAACTCAAGTTGCCGCGGGGGGTTCGATTCCCTCCCCCTCCGCCAACCCCAGGCCCGAAGCAGGGCTGTAATAGAAAGGAGATGCAGAGATGACACAGGATCAGGTAAACCTGATGAACATGTCTGAGTACTCCGGCTGAGCAGCCAAGATAAGTCCGGGGGACTTAGAGAAGGCATTAAGCGGGCTGGAATTCAAGCAAAACCCCAACGTTATCGTAGGGGTCGAAACCAACGATGACGCCGGCGTTTACCGTCTTACCGACGAAATAGCACTGGTGCAGACGGTTGATTTCATAACTGCCATTGGTGATGGAAGTTCATACAACTTCGGCCAAATTTCGGCAGCCAACTCCCTTTCCGATGTATGGTCCATGGGAGGCAGGCCGGTAACGGCAATGAGCGTGGTATGCTTCCCGTCAGACAAGCTGGATATTAAAGAACTCAGAAAGATCATGGAAGGCGCCCTTGATAAGGTTAATGAAGCCGGCGTAGCCATGGTAGGTGGTCACAGTGTAAGGGACAATGAGCTCAAATTCGGCCTCTCTGTAACCGGGGTAGTCCACCCCGACAAGGTCATCACCAACAGAAATGCCCGGCTGGGAGACAGGCTCATTCTTACAAAACCCATTGGCAGCGGAATACTGAATACCGCCATGAAGGCCGATATGATTGACCAAAATCTAAAAACAAAGTCCATAGCTTGTATGACCCGGCTAAACAAGGCAGCTGCTGAAGTAATGATTGACATGGGAGCCAGCGCCTGCACCGACATAACCGGATTCGGGCTCATCGGCCATGCCTGGGAGATGGCAAGCGGCAGCGAAGTGGCCATAGAGCTTGATGTAGAAGCAGTCCCGGTTCTTGACCGGGTGGTCGAATTTTCCCGCATGGGCATTGTGCCCGGCAAGCTGCATGATAACGTAAGTTATTATGCATGCAAGCTGGAAGGCGACCTGAAGAACAATGAAGACTGGATGAGCGTCCTGAACGACCCCCAGACCTCCGGAGGCCTTCTAATTTCGGTGCCAAAGGACAGGTCAGAAGAAATGCTCAAGCGAATTCGTGCTGCCGGCAACCCGGAAGCAGCCATAATCGGCAGTGTGATAGAGGGACACAAGGGGCACATATATCTCAAGTAATGGTAATATAGAAATCTTAACCAGGGAACCCGGTAAGTTCCAAATTTAGCTTCTTTGAGTAAATGTGTGCCCCAGTGGCATCGCTGCTATTCAAGCAGTGCTACGGATAATAAATAAGAACCCATACCCTGAAATTGTTAATCAGGGTAAACTAATTGCCCTCACCAGTTTTAATCCGCGGAGCCAAGGGTTCATCCCGGTTCAGGATATAACCGGATAACCTTCGTCCCTCCAGGCAATTGATCCTCCATCCAGGTTGTGGACACGGGTATAGCCTTCTTTAACCAGAAATTCTGCTGCCTCGGCACTTTTTTCTCCAACGCCGCAGAAGATTACGATGGTGGTATTTTTGTCTGCCGGCAGTTTATCCATATTCTCTTCAAGAGTCTTGTACTGGATAAATTCATCAGTATTGGGTATATTGCCGAGGTTCATGATATCGTACTGGAAGACAAAAATGTTACCGTCAAGTATCGAATAAATTTCTGATGGCGAAGCTTCCCAGTAGGCACCGCCTTCAACCTCAACTTTTTGACCTACTTCAACATCGTTTCCCGGGCCCCCATTATCGCCATTATTACAGGCCAATAATAGGGAGGATGTCATAGCCAGTGCCAGAAATAGATATACTAAACGTTTCATAAAGACCTCCTTTTATAGTAGAAACATTTATTTACATAAAAAACAATTATAATCATCCCAGTTTGCTAACAGTTTTAACCCCCAGAAAAGCGCCCATTGTTAGAGTCACTCCAAAAACAATTCCGTTTAATCCCAATGAAGGAATGGCTGAAAACATGGCGCCTATAGTGCAACCAGATGCAAGTGCAGCTGCATATCCCATTAAGACACTGCCAGCTATAACCTGGAAATATTGCCGCCGGTGGCGGGGGAAAGTTATTCGGAATTCACGGCTGGCAAGAAAACCAATTAGAGCACCTAGTAAAATACCGATGTTTAACATCAACCCCCAGGTCAATTGACCCGGCACAATCGGACTGACTCAGGTGCCTGGAACAGCAGCTACCTCGGGGGGTGTAAGCCTTATAAAATCAAAAAACAGGTGCCCCCAGCGCTGGAATTCACCCGATACTCCCCAGGGCCGGTCCAGTTGCCAGTACAAAAGAACGTTTAAAAGACCCAGAAGAATGCCCCCGGCGATGATTGGCCAGTGTTTAACAAATACTCTATTATTGATGGATTTTAATTTTTCCGGCAGTCCTTTGACGGATTTATCGCCTGAATTTGTACTTTCAAGAGCTTGCTCTTTGACCTCTCGGGGCTGTAGAACCGTTATGATAAAGTAGATAGCTCCTAGCAAGCCCAGCATCAGTATTACTGAAGCAGGCCAGCCGATATGATTCGGGAGCCATACCTGGGGAGAATTGGCAATAGTTGCATCCCACAAGAAACGGGTGTGTAGAAAAATACCCATTCCAACTATTATTCCAAAAATTGCAACAAGGGCATAGACAAAACCACCAGCAGTCCTGAAGAGAGAACCTGTAATACAGGCTCCCGTTATCATCATGCCAAAACCAAAAACAAGCCCGGCGAGGGCCAGATGCCACCCCACAGGTCCGGCATGAGCTCCGGGGGGTATAGATCCTGAAGATGGGTCTGCAACCCAGTTATACATTACAAACGTAAAACCAATGGTAGCAACAGCCATTCCAACAACAACTGCTTTCAAAATACTGCCATCCCGGAATAGAAAAAAGTTGGCAAAACCGGAAACGAAGCAAAAACGGCTCCGTCCCAATATAAAGCCGAAAGCAGCACCAAATATCAGGAAAAGAGCCAGTCGGGGAGTTGACTGGTTGACCAAAATGAAGGATAGAATTAAAGAAAAAACGACTAAAGCAACGGCAAGCAAATGCCAGTTCTGCCTTATTATTTTAGCTGACATTCCTGTTTACACCTAACAATGTTAATAATTCCTGCTTAGTATTTCATCTATGACAGCATTATAAGCATAAATATTACTTATTAATATTATCACAAATTTTAAATCAGTCAAAATGTGATCGCAAGTATGGGCGATGTCGGTGAAAAACCGGCAATCTATCCCGGTATTTCAAGGAAGGGTTATAGGTAAACGTTGGACATGAATTCAAGATGATATTAAGCAAATCAATTAAATTGGTTTGAACGTGTCGGCTTTTGATGCACTAAGCGAAACTTGTTTTCTGAAGGAGCAGTATTTGGGAAATTCATTTGTTAATTGGTTTTTTCTGTAGCCCACCTTCCTTCTTGAAGAGGTTGGCCCATTTCTTTTTGAAAAATGTAAGACCATTATTGGGTGCATTTGTGGAAGGGCAGGCAGTGCAGATACAACAAATAAATTGATATAAGAAGCTTTTTATTGTTAGTTCTTAATTTGCTTTAACAATGCTTATCAAGCAAAACTAATATATCGTTAATGCAAATATCTTTTACCGAATCTACAACGATATCAGCTTTGGCTAGTTTATCTCTTGGGTGATTCGTTGTTACGCCGATG